>QHWK01000890.1 GCA_003223775.1 Acidobacteriota bacterium | reverse complement strand
CTGCGCGCCGTCGATTCCGCTGTAGTCGCCGAGGAACGACGTGGGATGCGGGAATGCCGCGTTCGGCGTCCGGCCCGAGAACCAGCGATCGTCGCGCGTCGGATCCGACAGCGCGGTGGTCAGCTGCGCCGTGGTGAAGGCGAGCGTGCCGGCGCGCTTCTCGGCTGCGAGCGTATAGCCGAACTTGTGGTTGGCTGGATCGTACGAGCGATCGAAATAGCCGACCCTCAAGCGCCCATCGCCGCCGTAGCTCGCCCACGGCATGAATTGATCGCCGCGCGCCGCGATGGCCGCCGGCGCCGACCAGGTGCGGCCGCCGTTCGCGGACTGGCTCACGATCACATCCGAGTTCGTCTTCGCTTGATACGGATCCTGTGGAACCGGATGAACGGTGTTCCGCATGTCGGACCAGACGACCGCGAGATGCTGTCCGTCGGTCGGGTCGGCCGCGATGTTGCCGAGCGCCCACGTGCGGAACTGACTGTCCTGATACGTCTGGCGGCCGTCCTCGTTGATCGGATAGTCGGCGATTCCGTCGGCGACGTCGCCGACCTTGAACGGTCCGCCCACACGCTGGCCGGTCGCCGGATCGACCTGCACGACCAGATACTGATCGGTGAAGGTCGTCGTTTCGCGCGTGGACAGGAACGCGACGTAGATGGCGCCGTTGGCGGCAACGGCCGGCACCGATCCCTGATTCTGATCGCATGTGGTGTCGCCGAAGAAGCCGACGCAGAACGGCGCCGAGCCAGAAATCTCGACCGGCGCCGACCACGTGGCGCCGCCGTCGTGCGTCACCGACGCGAAGATCGGCGATCCGCCGTAGCTGCCGCGGATCCCGTCGCGAAACTTCGTGTAGGTGACGATCGCGTTGCCGCTTCCCCATGCGGCGATGTATTCCTTGTCGTTGAACGTCCCTTTGCTGCCGAACGAGCCGGTGCCCTTGGCGACCACCACCGCCGACGACCACGTCGCGCCGCCGTCGCTCGAGTGCGCCACGATGACGTCGGGATTTTTCCCGGTCGGGCTCGCCTGCCCGAAGCCGAAGCCGAGCGTCGCGTAATACGCGTTGCCGACGGCGTCGAACGCCACCGCGGGATCGCCGGTGGCGATGTAGCCGTTGGCGTCGAGCGGCACCGTCGTCCACGTGGCGCCGCCGTCGAAGGTGACGTGCGCGCGAGAAAAGACCGTCTCGTTCACCGTGCCGCCGGCGCTCAGCTTCAATTGATAGTCGTTGGCGCCGCCGATCATGTTGAACGGGTTGGTTGGATTGACCGCGATCGACGTCTCGTTGTGCGGCGCGACGCCTTCGCAGTCGGTCGACACGTTCGCGGCGGTCGACGTCGAGGTGGAGCAGATCGGATTCGACGGGTTTTTGAACGCCGCTTCGCCTGGTGCGCCGTCGGCGCCCTCGACGAGAGGATGCCGATGAGCGCCACGATTTTCAGTCTGTTCACTATGATCCCCCATCCCAGTGTTTAGAGTCGCCGGCCGGGCCGCGACAGTAGATCATCCGCACGCCGAACGCAACACGCGACACTACAATGCCCGCGATGACGCGCTTCGACGCGCGCGTGCGGCGCCGCGCTGCCGCCGCCGCGACGCTGCTGGTGCTTGTCGTCGCCGCCGCCCGCACGATCGATCCGCTGCGCGAAGGGATCACCGCGCGGTACTTCGCCGACTCGAGCTGGAGCTCGCCGATCGTTCGCACCACGCGCGACACGCAGCTCTCGACCGATGGCCTCGTTGCCGCGTGGCGCGGCCGCCCTCCCGAGTCGTTCAGCGCGACGTGGAGCGGATCGCTCATCGCGCTTCGCGGCGGCACGTACACGATCGCGATTGCATCCGACGGCCCGGCGCGCGCGTGGATCGACCGGCAGCTCCTCATCGATGTCGACCCGCCTCACGCGCAGCGCGCGGCCCGCCCGGTCGCGCTCGCTCGCGGCGTGCACACGATCTTCCTGCAGTACGCCCATCGAGGAGGCGCACCCGACTTTCACGTGGAGTGGGGGCGAGAACGCTCGCTCGAACCGCTGCCGTCGTGGGCATTGACGCCGCGGTCCGCGGGGTATGTCCGGTTCCTCGCGAGCGTGCTGCTGCGGCGCACGCTGCCGTGGGCCGCGCTCGTCTGGATCGCGACGCTGATCGTGGTCGTCGGCGCATCGGCTGCCGATAGCGTTCTGCGCGCGCGCGCGACGACTCGATGGCCGTCCGTCGAATCCTGGCTGCTCGCGATCGGCGCGGTGATCCTGTTCTTCGTGCTGCCGCACGACATCCAGAGCGACGGACGCGTGCGCTTTTACGCGCTCGCCGAGCTCATCGAGTGGGGCGACCTCTCCGCCGTTCCGTATTCGCTCGTCGGACCGCTCGTGTCCGCGCCGATCTATTTTCTCGGCCGCCTGTGGATGACGCCCGAATGGTGGTGCGCGCGGTTCAATACCCTCGTCCTGATCGCGGGCCTTGCAGTCGCCCGTCAGCTGATGCGCGGGCGCGTCGATCCGAAGATCGCGAGAACGTTCCTGCTGCTGATCGTCGCCGCGTCGATGTTTCCCTATCACGTGGAGGGGTACTTCGGGGAAGTCTTCACGGCCATCTTCGCCGGCGTGGGCCTGCTCGCCGTGGTCGCCGGACATCCTGCCGCCGGAT
>QHWK01000357.1 GCA_003223775.1 Acidobacteriota bacterium | reverse complement strand
CGCCGCGCGCCAGGTGGAGTCAACGAGATGCCGCTAGGCGAGGTTTGTCGTCGTCGCGTAGACGGTCGGATCGGGAATTCCGGCCTCGATGAATGCGTCGTGCCGTTCGCGGCATTTACTGCACTCTCCGCAGTGGAGAGGGGATTGGGGATTGGGGATTGGGGTTTGGGGGTGATTGGTGTGCGGTGACTGCGGTGATTGGTGGTGACCGGCGTGAGGTGATTGAGGATTCATGCACGAAAGCGTCAGCGCGAACGGGACGCCGAGCGCGGCGCCGCGGCGGATCACCTCGGCCTTGCCGATCGCGGCGTACGGCGCCTCGATCTGCAGCGTGTGCGCGAGGCCGAGCGACAGCGCGCGCGCCATCGCGGCGCGGAAATCGGGCGTCGCATCGGGAAACGGATTGTGCCCGAGCGTGCCGAGCACGAGCCGATCGATCCCGGCGGCCGCGCAGTAGACGCCCGCCTTGCCGAGAAGGATCACGTTGCGTCCCGGCAGATACACGTCCTCGTCCGGCGTGTGATAGCCCGGCGGCCGGCCCTCGATCGCCCAGTGCGTCGCCGCGTAGACGTCGCGCATGTCCACGCTGAGCGACACGAGCCGCCGGATCGCGCGGCGGTCGGGCGCCGCCGCGAGGAAACGCTCGATCATCGCGCGCTCCGCCTGCTCCCACGCGAGGCCGACGCTGACGTAGATCGGCTGGACGTCGGCCTGCGCCGCCGCCTCCTCGGCAAGGAGCACCGCGCTGTCGAGGCCGCCGGAGAGCAGAACAGCCGATCGCATGTGGCAGGAATCTCGTGGCTTGGCGATTTCGCGAATTGATGATTTGATTGATCGCTAGCTTAATTCACGAACGCGCCAATTCTCCAACACGCGACATGTACTCCGTCACCAAACGCATCGAGTTCTGCTACGGCCACCGGCTGCTCGACTACGACGGCGTCTGCAAGCATCCGCACGGCCACAACGCCGTCGCCGAGATCGAGGTCCGCACGGGCACGCTCGACAGCCGCAACATGGTGTGCGATTTCAGCGACATCAAGCGCCTCGTGAAGGGCTGGATCGATCGCGAGCTCGATCACAAGATGCTGCTGCGCCACGACGATCCGCTCGTCGCCGCGCTGACCGCGCTGGGCGAGCCGGTGTTCCTCGTCGACAGCAATCCCACCGTCGAGCGCATCGCGCGGTTGATTTTCGACAAAGCGAAAGAGCAGGGGCTGCCGGTCGTGCGCGTCACCGTCTGGGAGACGCCGACATCTTTTGCCGACTACCGGCCGTGAGGCTCGCGCGGTCCGGCCGTCCTGCCTTGTATGTTTCAGCTGATCGTTTTCGATCTCGACGGAACGCTCGTCGACTCGAAGCGTGATCTCGCAAACGCCACCAACACGCTGCTCGTCGAATGCGGCGCGGCGCCGCTCGCCGAAGATCGCATCGGCCGCATGGTCGGCGACGGCGCGGCAACGCTCGTCGCACGCGCGTTCGAGGCGAGCGCCGTCGCGCGGCCGCCCGACGCGCTCGATCGCTTTCTCGCGATCTACGCCGCACATCTGCTCGACCACACGCGGCCGTATCAGGACGTGCCTGAAGTCCTTGCCGCGCTCGCCGACCGCGCTCACCTCGGCGTCCTCACGAACAAACCGCTCGAGTCGACGCGGCGAATTCTCGATGGGCTCTCGTTGTCGCGCTATTTCGCGCCTGATGCGGTCGTCGGCGGCGACGGTCCGTTCCCGCGAAAACCCGATCCGTCCGGACTGCGACATCTGATGGCGCGCACCGGCGCAGCCGCGCGCGAAACCGCGATGGTCGGTGACTCGCCGATCGACCTCCGCACCGCGCGCGCGGCAGCGACTCCGCTCTATCTCGCTCGATATGGTTTCGGCTTCGATGCGCAGCGGAGCGGCGAGCTGCGGCCGAACGAGCGCGTGATTGACAACTTCCGTGAGCTCTTGGCTTTGTAGCAATTCCCTACGATCATTAGTCCCGTACTGTCGGGCTTCGATGCAGGGCCTCGGGTAATCGCAAAAAATTGCGCCACTAATCGTTTGGCATTGCCATTGCTGAGATAACACAGTTCCTCGCCAATCAGTGACACAGCGAGCGCGCGCGAAACTTCGTAGAATACGGATGCTATGCCGACGTCACTGAGCGAGGGATACCACCCTCGTTCGTCAGGCCTCGTCGATGTGCTCGACCGTGTCCTCGACAAGGGGCTGGTCGTCGCCGGCGACGTCAAGGTTTCGCTTGCGGAAGTCGAGCTCCTGACGATTCGGATCCGGCTGCTCATCTGCTCGATCGACAAGGCCGAGCAAATCGGCCTCGACTGGTGGAAATTCGATCACCATCTGTCGCCGGGCAAGCAGGCGCTGTCGGCCGAGAACGAGGAGTTGCGCAAGCAGGTGCGCGGGAGTGCTCCGATGCCCGTTGAGAGAGCCGCAGGCGGCACGAGTCTTATTGACGTCCTCGACCGAGTACTCGACAAAGGGATCGTGATCGATGCGTGGGTCCGCGTCTCGCTGGTGGGCATCGACCTCATCACCGTCGAAGCGCGGGTCGTCGTCGCCTCGATCGATACCTACTTGAAGTACTCCGAAGCGGTCGCCCAGGTCGGTCCGGTCTCGAAGCCGACCATCGAAGGCAAGGGGTATGAGGAAGTCATTGCTGAAAACGCCGCCCTCCGGGCCCAGCTCAATGCCGGTACCGGCAGCCGCGCTCGTGGCCGTCGCCGAGCCTCGGCGAGCCGCGGCTAGAGGCAACGGAACCGCGGCGCTGTACACCGGCGTGCCGCGCGTCCGCGTGGCCGTGGAGGAAGGCGGCGCGGACGAAACCGATCTGCTCGCGGCGCGCGTCCGGCTGCTCGAAGGCTTCGTCGCGCGCGCGGAGCTCTCCGACTGTACGCAGCTGGCGCTGCAGTGGCTCGCCGAAGTCCTCCACCTCACGCAATCCATCTGTCTGATCCGGCCCGAGGCGGAGCAGGTGCTCTACGTCATCGGCTCGTACGGCATTGCCGGATCGGGGATCGCGAGCTACACGATCTCGCTCGAGGACTGGAACAACCCGCTCGTCCCCGCGTTCATCCACCGCAAGGCGATGTTCTTCCCCGCGCCGCACTCGGCGGCCGATCGCCGCCGGCGGCCGTCGACGCCGTTCGAGGACCTGCCGTTCCATGCCGTGCCGCTCGGCGTCTCCGGGTTCGACGAGGACGCCTTCGGTCTGCTGCTGGTCGGCGACACGCGGCCGCTCGACGCCGACTTCCACTGGTTCGCCTCCGTCCTCGGCCAGCGGATCGATCAGATTCTGCGGCAGCAGGCGCTGACCGAAGGCGATCGCCGGCAGGGGCGCGAGCGGTCGCTGCTCTACAGCATCATCAACGCCGTCACCGACCCGATTCTGCTCACCGACACCGAAGGGCGGCTGCTCATCGCGAACGCGCGCGCGCTCACGCTGTTCACTGCGTCGGAGGAGGAGAGCGAGGGGCGCCGCGGCGCCGTGCGGATGAACAACATGCTGTTGTCGTCCGCGCTCTCGAGCAAGGCGATCGAAGAGACGGCCGCGACCCGGCGCGAGCTCCTGCTGGTCAACCCGGTCGACGGATCGGATCTCGTGTTCGAGCTGCTCAGCACGGTGACCGAGGATCCGCGGCAGGGCAGCGGCGTCGTCTCGATTCTGCGCAACGTCACCGACCTGCGGCGCGCGAGCGAGGAGATCGAAGACAACTACCGCAAGATGCGCATCGCCGAAGTGCAGGCGCGCGCGGAGAGCGATCGATTGAACCTGATCATCGACTCGGTCGCCGATCCGATCGTCGTGACCGACGCGGGCGGCGCGACGTCGCTGATGAACGAGCCGTCCGAGCGCCTGTTCACGATCCCGATGTACGCGAGCGAGATCGAGCAGCGGTGGGTGCAGACCAACGACGCGCATTTCTCGTCGTTCATCGCCGGCATGCTGGTGAGCGCCGACCAGCGGCGCGTCGGCGAGATCGGCCTCGTCGATCCGAAGACGGGCGAGGCGATGCCGGTCGAGGCGATCGCGGGCAAGATCCTCTCCGAGCACGGCGAGCTGACGGCGGTCGTCACGATCCTGCACGACCGCCGCGAGGCGATCGAGAAGGCGCGCCTGTACGAGCAGCTGAAACAGGCGTCCGATGAGCTCGAGCGGAAGATTCAGGCGGCCACCGCCGACATCGCGCAGCAGAACGAGCTGCTGCGGCGCCAGGCGATCGAGCTCGAGCAGGCTTCGGCGTTGAAGTCGCAGTTCCTCGCGAACATGTCGCACGAGTTCCGGACGCCGCTCAACGCGATGCTCGGCTATACGTCGATGCTCCTCCAGGGCGTCGCGGGGGCGGTCGAGCCGGCGGTGAAGCGGCAGCTGGCCCGCATCGAGTCGAACGGCCGTCACCTCCTCACGATCATCAACGAGATCCTCGACATCTCGCGCATCGAAGCGGGCCGGATGCCGCTGCAGCTCTCGACGTTCCGCGTGCCCGACCTGGTCGGCGAGGTCAAGGCCGAGCTCGAGCCGATCATCCTGCGATCGAAGCTTGCGATTACGCTCGATCTGCCGAAAGATCTGAAGCCAATCACGAGCGACCGGCAGAAGGTGAAGCAGATCCTCCTGAACCTCTTGACCAACGCGCTCAAATTCACGCACCACGGCGGCGTCACGATCGCCGCGCGGCTCGCCGCGCGCGATCGGCGGCTCTCGCTGTCGGTCACCGACACCGGCATCGGCATCGCGCCCGCCGATCAGGAGCGCGTCTTCGAAGACTTCCGCCAGCTCGATAACTCGCCGACGCGGGCCTACGGCGGCACGGGCCTCGGGTTGTCGATCTGCCGACGCCTCGCGCAGATGCTCGACGGCGAGATCACGGTGCAGAGCCAGGTCGCCAAGGGATCCACGTTTACGTTGACGCTGCCCACCAAGGGACGAAAATGACTGCACGGCCTGAGAAGTCGGACCGTCCGCGCGTGCTCCTCGTGGACGACTATCCCGATGCGCGCGAGATGTACACCGAGTACCTGGAGTTCTCCGGCTTCGACGTGATCGGCGCGGGGAACGGGCTCGAGGCGCTGCAGCGCGCCGTCGACGCCAGCCCCGACATCATCCTCATGGACTTGTCGCTGCCGGTGATGGACGGATGGGAGGCCACGCGGCGGCTGAAGGCGGATGATCGGACGGCGTCGATCCCGGTGGTGGCGCTCACGGGGCACGCGCTCGCCGGCATCTCCGAAGGCGCGAAAAAGGCCGGCTGCGACGCGTTCGTCACCAAGCCGTGCCTGCCCGAGGATCTCGTGCGCGAGATCCGGAAGATCCTCGATGCGCCCGCCGCGTCAACCAGCAAGAAAGCCCGCAGGAGCGGCCGCTATGCCAAGAGCAGCTAGCGCGCGCAAAGGCGAGCGGGGGCGCACGCCGGCCGCGGTGAAAGCGACCGCGAAGAAGGCCGCGAACCGGCGGCGCGGCGACAAGCCGGCGGGCAAGAACAACGGCGGAGCGCGCGCATCGGCCAAGGTGACGTCGGCGAAATCGGCGCGCGGCGATCGCCGCGTCGCCGAGAAGACGGTCCACGGCGGCCGGACGACGATCGCGACGCCCGGGTCTGCGGGGAGCGCGAGCCGCGGGAAATACGTCTACTGCATCATCGAGTCGGGCGATCCCCTGCGCTTCGGCCCGATCGGCATCGGCGCCGAGCCGTCCGAGACGGTGATGCGCGAGCATACGGTCATCCCGATGTCGTTCGGCACGATCTTCAAGACGCGCGAGGACATCGTCGAGCTGCTGCGATCGGCCGCGGAGGCCTTCGGCGACGTGCTGAACAAGATGCAGAACAAGCTCGAGTTCGGCCTCAAGGTCCTCTGGGATCGCGATCAGGCCGTGCGCGAGGTGGAGCTCGAGGACGAGGACATCAGCCGCCTGAAGAAGGAGATCTCCGGCCAGAAGGGGCCGACCTACTTCGCGCGCATGCAGTACGGCCGCCTGATCGATTCCGCGCTGCAGGCGCGCTCGGAGCGCTACGTCGCCGACATCCTCGAGCAGCTGCGCGAAGTGTCGGTCGCCTCGCGCATCAACAAGCCGATCGGCGACAAGATGATCATGAACGCCGCGTTCCTCATCTCGCGCGATGAGGAATCGGCGTTCGACACGAAAGTGAAATCGATCGCCGCGCGCTTCGACAAGCTGACGTTCAAGTACACGGGGCCGTGGCCGCCGTACAATTTCGTCAACATCAGGCTCAAGCTCGAGAAAGCATGAGATCGCCGTCAGCCGTCAGCCATCAGCCATCAGCCATCAGCCATCGGCGCTGACGTGTTCATCCTGGACTCGATCCTGATCGGCAGCCTGCGGTTCGTCCTCGAGAAGGTGGTCGCCGCCGCCGAAGCCGAGATGAACGACGACACGGCGCTGCGCGATCAGCTGCTCGAGGCGCAGATGCAGCTCGAGCTCGGCGAGATCACCGAGAAGGAGTTCGCCAGGATCGAGCGCGACGTGCTCGCCAGAATCCGCGAGATCAAGCGCCCGCAGCAGGGCGCTCTCACGATGTCGCCCGAGGACAAGATCACCGGCGTCGACATCGAGAGCTTCGAGCCTGACGAAGAGCGGTAGGCGCGGCCGCTCACTATCGACTCCCCGCTTCGTCTTCTTCGCGGGCAAGGGCGGCGTCGGCAAGACGACCTGCGCCTGCGCCTTCGCGCTCTCAGCGCGTCGGCGGGACGCGTCCGCGCGTGCGGCGCCGCGTCATCGCTCCGGGCGCGTCCTCCTCGTCTCCACCGATCCCGCGCACTCGCTCGGCGACGCGCTCGGCGTGCGGCTGTCGGCGTCGCCGCGCCGCGCGTCGGGCGGCGTCGACGCCGTGGAGCTCGACGCGCCGCGCGCGTTCGCGCGCTGGCTCGCCGCCAACCGCCGCGCGCTCGGCGACGTTCTCGAGCACGGCACGTGGCTCGATCGCGACGACGTCAACGCGCTGCTCGACCTCTCGATTCCGGGCATCGACGAGCTGTTGGGCATTCTTGAAATCGCGCGGCTCTCCGAATCCGACTACGAGCGTATCGTGATCGACACCGCCCCGACCGGGCACACGCTGCGGCTCCTCGCGGCGCCGGATACGGTCGCGGCCGTCGCCGAGATCCTCGACGCGCTGCAGGAGCAGCACCGGATCATCCGGGATCAGCTCGCGCGCGTCGGGCGCGTCGAAGCCTCCGATCGATTGATCGCGATGCTCGCCGCGCAGGCGCGCGACACGGCGGAGCGGCTCCGCGATCGGCGGCAGACGACATTCCGCTGGGTGACGCTGCCTGAGGCGATGTCGCTGGCGGAAAGCGAGGACGGCGTCGGCGCGCTCGAGCAAAGCGGCCTGCACGTCGACGCGATCGTCGTCAACCGCGTGCTGCCCGACGGCGCGCCGTGCCCGATCTGCGATCGACGCCGTGCGGCGGAGCGGCGCGTCGTCGCGACGATTCGGCGGAGGCTCGGGCGCGGCCGATCGGTCCTGCTGGTGCCTGCGCAGCTGCGCGAGCCTCACGGACAACGAGGCCTCGCTGCGCTCGGCCGCGTCATGGCTCACGGCTCAGGGCTGATGGCAAGGAGATCGTGGAGGAAGGCCGAACCATCAGCCATCGACCATTTGCCATCAGCCATCAGCCATCAGCCATGGCGGGGCGCGCACAGCGCGGCGCCTGAATCGATCGCCGCGTTCCAGCGCGCCTCACTCCTGTTCTTCGGCGGCAAGGGCGGCGTCGGCAAGACTACGGTGTCGGCGGCAGCCGCGCTGCGGATCGCGAAGGCGGATAAGAAGCGGCGCGTGCTGCTGCTCTCGACCGATCCCGCGCATTCGCTCGCCGACGTTTTCCAGGCGACGGTCGGCGATACGGCGCGTCGGCTGCCGCGTGGGCCGCGTAATCTCGAGGTCCGCGAGCTGGACGCCGCCCACGCGTTCGCTGCGCGCCGTGTGCAGCTCGAGGCGGCGCTCGACGAGATCGCGGCGGCATTCGGCGCCGGCGCCGTGTCGGCGAGCGCGGGCAGCACGCCAGAGCTGGTGAAGCTCGCGCCGCCGGGGATCGACGAGCTCTTCGGAATCCTGTCGGTCGTCGACGCGCGGAGCGCGTACGATCTCGTCGTCGTCGACACGGCGCCGACGGGCCACGCGCTGCGGCTGCTCGAGATGCCGGACGCCGCGCGCGAGTGGACGCAGGTGCTGATGCGCGTGCTCCTCAAATACAAGTCGCTCGTGCGGCCCGGACAGCTGGCGTCGGAGCTCGTCGAGATCTCCAAGTCGATTCGCGCGCTGCAGGCGCTGATGCGCGACGGCGCGCGTACGCGCTTCATCGTGGTCACGCGCGCGGCCGAGGTGCCGCGCGCTGAGACGGCGCGCCTGCTCGCGCGCCTGCGCGCGCTCCGCCTCGCGGCGCCGGCAATCGTCGTGAACGCGCTGACGATGTCGCCCGGCCGCTGCGCCCGCTGCCGCGCGACGGCGGCTGCGGAGCGGCGCGAAGTGAGCGCGCTCCGGCGGCTGTGCCGCGGACGCTGCGCTATGATCGAAGCGCCGCTCGCAGCGCCGCCGCCGCGCGGCGCGCGCGCGCTCGACGAGTGGGCGCGCCGCTGGCGGCAACCGGATTCGAGTCAAGGACACAAGGGGCAACAAAGGACGCAGAGGGAAAAGCAAGAGGCTTGACGAGAGAAGATGGCCGCAGCGAAGGGCACCTACGTCTACTGCGTGATCGCGGCGGCGCGGCGGCCGCGGCTCGCGCGCGTGCCCCCGGGGCTGCCGGGCACCGGACGCGTGCGGCTGCTCGACGTCGAGCCGGGCCTCTTCATGGCCGTCGCCGACGCGCCGCTCGATCGCTACGGCGAGGCGGCGATCGCCCGCGGGTTGGGCGATCTCGACTGGGTGTCGCGCGCGGCCGTGGCGCACGAAGCGGTGATCGAGTCGTTCGTCGGCGAGACGGCGGTGCTGCCGATGAAGCTGTTCACGATCTTCACAGGCGACCAACGGGCCGTCGCGCACGTGCGGGCCGAGCGCGCGCGAATCGCGGGAGTCGTCAGGCGCGTTTCGAACCATCAGGAATGGGGTGTCCGCGTGGTGCTCGATCGTGGGCGCGCGGCCGGCGCGGCGAAGGCGAAGCGCGCGCCGCGAGCCTTGGCCGCCACCCGGTCGGGCGTCGCGTACCTCTCGGCGAAGAAGGCGCAGCGCGACCGGACGACGGCGCTCGCGGCGCGCGCGCGTGAGGCGGTTGCGGCGCTCTACGATCGGCTGGCGTCGCGCGCGCGCGAATCGCGCCGCCGGACCGCCGCCGAATTGCCGATCGAGGGAGGGCCGCTGCTGCTCGACGCCGCGTTCCTCGTCTCGCGGCGGCGCGCCGACTCGTTCCAGGCGCTCACCGCGCGCGAGGCCAAGTCGCTCGCGCGGCACGGCTACGGCGTGACGCTCACCGGCCCGTGGCCGCCGTACACGTTCGTGCAGGAGTGACATGGCGCGCGCGCGAAGGAAACCCTTGCAGCCGGCCGTCGCCCTTCAGGTGCTCGACGCGCCCGACTCCACCCTGCTCGACGCCCTCGATCATCTGTTGAACAAGGGCGTGATGGTCGACGGCGACGTGACGCTCGGCGTCGCCGGCGTCGATCTCATCTATCTGCGCCTCTCGTCCATCCTGGCCGCCGCCGATCGCGTCCTGCCGCCCTACAGGCCAATGCCGTCGCGCGCGCCGCGCCGCCGGACACGGAAGCGCCGCGCGTGAAAAAACGGCGCGCGCGATCGACGCGCCCGCGCGCGGCTCGCCCGCGCCGCGCCGGCCGCGCGCGCGCCGTCGCCGCCGCGCCGGTCACGAAGGCTGAGCTGCGCGCGCTGCGGGAAGAGATCGATCGCCGCATGCGGATGCCGACACGCGCATTGGTCGGCAAGCAGCGCACCGCCGCGGCGCGCAGGGGCGCAGCGCCGCTGCGCTGGAACCCCAAGACCGAAGACGTGCAGCGCTCCGTCGCGCAGCTCGTGCTGACGATCGTCGAGTTTCTTCGGCGTCTGATGGAGCGTCAGGCGATTCGCCGCATGGAGCAGAAGACGCTGACCCGAAAGGAAGTCGCCGCCGTCGGCGAGGCGTTGATGACGCTCGAGGAAACGATCCGCGACATCGGGCTCAGGTTCGGCCTGACGCCCGAAGATCTGAACCTCGATCTCGGCCCGCTCGGGAAGCTGATGTAGCGCGTCCCCAGTCCCTACCGGCGTGGCCCCGCACGGCGCCGCGCCAGCTGCCGCTGCCGCGCGTGCACGCCGTGCCCGCCCAGAATCTCGCCGACGACGATCGTGACGCCCCCGAACGCCGCGAACGCTGGAGCGTTGCTCGTCACGCCGAGCTGCACGCCGCCGTCGAGCGCATAGCGTTCGCCGAGCTCGTAGATCGCGCCGGCGTCGATCGCCACGACCGAACGCCCGTCGGCCTCCTCGCGTGAAAACCAGAACGCTTCGACGTACGGATTCCAGTTGTCCGACGCCGCCGCGCTGGTCGAGATCGAGACGAGATGCTGCACGAAATGCGGCTGTCCTTCCCCGATGCCGATCGCGCCGAGGCCGTAGTTCACATCCGCGTGCGCATGCCGTCCGATGTCGGTCCCCGTCAGCACCGCGAGCGTATAGTCGGCCGCGCCGCTTCCAAGCCCCTTTTCCGCGCTCGCGGTCGGAATGTTCACGGCCGGAAGGATCGACAACACCGGAAGGCCGCCCGGCTCTGCCCAGACGCGGAGCTTCGCGCCGACCTGCAGGTTGCCGGCCCCGGCTGCCGACGACGATCCGCTATGGCGCGAGAGAAAGCCGTCCGTGCCGATGCGCGCCTCGAGCCAGTCCGCGAGGCCGACGCGCGCCGTTACGGGCGTGCCCGCGGCATGGTCGCCGGGCGCCGCATGCGTGTAGAGGCCGCCCAATTCGATCTGCAGCAGGCCGATGTCCACGATGTGCGTGCCGTTGGTGACGTCGGGCCGATCGGGTTCAACGGCCTCCTGCGCCGCGGCGCCGCCCGCCGTGCACGACAGAATCACGAGCCACACCGCGAGATTCTTGAGTTTTTGATTAATCAAAGTTATGATTTTGGCAATGATTCCCGCCTTGCTCGCTCTGGCGCTCGCCACCTCTCCAGACCTCCCTGACCCGCAGGATCAGCCCGCGCTGTCAGCTCCGGCTTCTGAACCTATCGACGCCGATCGGCCCCACATCGGCACTGGTCCGCACGTTGTCGCCCCCGGACAAGTGCAGTTCGAGCTTGGCGGCCAGTGGCAGCATTCGGAAGACGTTCGCTCGTTCTCGTCGCCCGTGCTCGTGCGCATCGGCCTGGTCGACCGCGTCGAAGCGCGCGTCGCGTCCGACGGGCTGCTGACGCGCGACGGGCCGGCGGCGGACGCGCGCGGCATCGGCAACGCGCAGCTCGGCGTGAAGATTCGGCTGCTCGGCGGCGCCGACGAGCCATATCTCTCGGTGATGCCGGCGGTCAATCTCGGGCTCGCGAGCCGCGACAAAGGCCTGGGATCCGGCGAGAGCGACACGACGGTGACGGTGCTCGCCGGGCACGCGCTCGGCGCCCGCCTGCACGGCGAGGTCAACTACGCCATCGGCGGCATCGGCGACCCTGCCGGCCGCTTCGCCCAGCACCTCATAACCGGCGCCGTCGTTCATCAGACGACGCCGCGGCTGCAGTCCTACGTCGAGGCGGCGTGGTGGTCGCGGCAGGCGCGCGGCGGCGGGGCCGTGAGCTTCGCGCGCGCAGCGCCGTCCGCCGTCTGCCGTTCTGATCACGATCGGTCGACTTCGACGAGCAGCTTCGACGCGGCGCGCGCGCCGATGGTGATGTGGCGATCCTTGCGGCGCAGCATCACCGAGTCGGCAGCGTCGTCGCGCGACTCAACTTCCACCGCTTCGCCCGGCTTCAGACCGTTGCTCTCGATGAAGCGTAGGAACGCCGGATCCTGATCGGCGATCCGCGTGACCCTGAGCCGCGTCGCGAGCGGACACGTGAGCAGGCTGTCGAGATGGCGCGCGGCGATCTCGCCGGCGGTATTCGGGATCGGATCGCCGTGCGGATCGTGCGTCGGCCGGCCCAGCATCTCGTCGATGCGATCGATCAAACGATCGGATACGACGTGTTCGAGCTGCTCCGCGTCGTCGTGCACGTCGGCCCAGCTCATGCCCATCACCTGGACGAGGAAGAGCTCGACGAGCCGATGCCGCCGCAGCACGAGGCCGGCGAGCCTCTCGCCGGCGGCGCTGAGACGCACGCCGCTGTACGGCTCGTATTCCGCGAGCCCCGACTCCGCGAGCGCTTTCACCATCGTCGTCGCCGTGCCCGGCGTGACGCCGAGCGAGGCCGCCACCTGGCCCATCGGGACGAGCCGCTGTTCGGATGCGAGCGCCGACTGCCCCTGATAGATCGCCTTGAGGTAGTTCTCGACGGTGCTCGACGGGAGCATGCAACGATATTATCCGACAATGTCGATCGGCGACCGGATCGCGACGCCCGACGGAAAGCGCCGTTACGTGCGCGCGCTGTTCGCGACGATCGCCGATCGCTACGACTTCATCACGGTGGCGCTGTCGTACGGACAGGATCGGCGCTGGAAGCGGCGGCTGATCGATCTCGCGTCGCCGCGGCGCGGATCGCGCGCCCTCGATCTCGCCACCGGAACAGGGGACATCGCGTTCGCCCTCGCGGCGCGCGGCGCGCGCGTCGTCGGCCTCGACATCACGCTGCGCATGATCGAGCTCGCGCGCGCGAAATGCGATCGCGGCCTCGTGCGGTTCCTCGTCGGCGACATGCTCGCGTTGCCGTTTCCGCCCGCGTCGTTCGACATCGTGACGACGGGCTACGGCCTCCGTAACGTGCCGGATCTGGCGGCGGCGATCGACGAAATCGGACGCGTGCTCGCGCCCGGCGGCCAGCTGCTGTCGCTCGATTTCAATCGGCCGTCGAACAGCATGGTGCGCGCCGTCTACCTCGCGTACCTCGGCGTCATCGGCGGCGCGGTCGGCTGGGCGCTGCACCGCGATCCGGACACGTATCGGTACATTCCCGCGTCGATCCGGCAGTACCCCGGCGCCGAGGCCGTGGCGCGCATGTTCGAGGCGCGCGGCTTCCGCGCGGTGCGCAGCTACCGCGTGCTCGGCGGGCTGATGGCCATTCATCATGCCGTTCGAGGTTGATACGTCCGGCTGGTCGGGCGAGGGCGAGTTCACCGAGCGGCTGATCGATCGCCTGCGCGCAATCGACGGCGTCCGCTTCGTGCGTGTCGAGGACGCGCCATCCACGCGATCGGACGCCGATTACAATTTCATCAGCAACGAGCTGTTCGTGGATTTCGCGACGACGACCCGCGAGGAGCCCACGAAGCGCTTCGGGTTCCTGCCGTCGACGCGCACGGTCACCGAAAAGACGATGACGCTGGGCGGGCTCGAGGCGGCGTTGACGGCGCTGCCGGACGTCGGCGCGCCCGACTTCGGCGACGACGGGATGCTCCAGTACCTGCGGGCCGAGCGGATCGTCCCACCCTACCAGACACGCGGTTACAAACTCGTCGAGCTCGTTCGCATCTACGAATCGGGCACGCCGCGCCGAGAGTAATGTAACGCACAGCTCGGACCGAAATTCCTCCTGTGCGCGTGTCGCGCACACCGTGTCAGCGTGTGCATTCGCGAGAATCAATGAGCCTCGTTCCGTCCCTCCTGCAGGCGATCGTCAAAGTCGACGGTGATGCGCTGGTGATGCACCCCGGCGACAGGCCGTATGTCGTGTCGCTAAACGGCCAGGTGGAGCTCGCGAGCCGTGGCCTGACGCTCGATGCGGTGAGCGGCATCGTCGGCCAGCTGCTGCCGCCGGAGATCCAGGACGCGCTCGACGAGTTCGGGGCGATTCAGTATCACCTGCCCGCACGTCCGGAATTCCCCGGCGAGCACTTCACCGTCGTCGCCGCGCGCGGTGGGGACGATGTGTGGGTGGAAGTCCGCCGGCGGCGCGTCGTGGAACACGACGGCGTCCCCGAGGAACTGCTCGCGCCGTCGCCGACGCCGCCGGTCGAACCGGCGCTGCGCCTGCCCGTTGTGGCCACGATCCCCGTGCTCACGAATGTGGCCAGCCGGCCGCAGCCTGCAGCGCAGGACGCGGCGGCGCCGCAGAGCGCCGCGCAGCCGGCCGCCCGCGTCGAGGCCGCGCACGTCGAGCGATCGCCGATCGCCGCGTCGCCGAACGCCGAACAGATCGCGGCGCGCGCGCGCCATGACGAGCCGCCGGCCGCGCAGGACGACGATCTGCTGCTCCCGGACGCCGATCAGCTCTGGCCTGCGCGCAATGACGAATGGGAGATGCGCGAGGCCGCGCGCGCCGGCGACGAGGACGAGATCGACATCGATCTCGACGCGCCTTTCGACGTCGAGGAGGCGGAACTCGAGCCGATTCCGCACGCCGCCGAACGCGAGGCGACTGCCGCCGCCGAACGCGAAGCGCGCGAAGCCGCGGAGCGCGAAGCGATCGCGGCGGAACGCGCGGCCGAGGAACGGGCGGCCGCAGAACGCGAAGCGGTTGCCGCCGCCGAACGCCAAGCGCGCGAAGCCGCGGAGCGCGAGGCCATCGCGGCCGCCGAGCGCGCGGCCGAGGAGCGGGCGGCCGCAGAACGCGAAGCGGTTGCCGCCGCCGAACGCAAAGCGCGCGAAGCCGCGGAACGCGAAGCGATCGCCGCGGCGCAACGCCAAGCCGAGGAACGGGCCGCCGCCGAGCGCCCAGCTCGCGAAACGGCGGAACGCGAAGCGCGCGAAGCCGCGGAGCGCGAAGCCATCGCGGCCGCCGAGCGCGCGGCCGAGGAACGGGCGGCGGCCGAGGAATGGGCGGCCGCCGAGCGCGAAGCGATTGCCGCCTCCGAACGCAATGCTCGCGAAGCCGCCGAACGCGAAGCGATCGCGGCTGCGGAACGCGCGGCCGAGGAACGGGCCGCCGCGGAACGGGAAGCGATTGCCGCCGCGGAACGGGAAGCGATTGCGTACGCCGCGAAGCCAACCGTCGCGGAGCAGGCGGCCGCGCTGCCTGCGCCTCCGGCGGCGCCGACCGTGGCGTTCCAACCGCGAATCGAGCGGCCGGTTCCCGCGGCGCCGCCGCCCGCCGTGGTCCTGCCGATCTCGCGCAGCCCGATTCGTGCCGATCATCAGCCGGCGACGGTCGCCGATCCGACTCTACCCGGCCTGGAGAGGCTGCTGCGCGTGTCGTCGGCGCGCGGCGCGTCGACGCTGTATCTTTCGTCGAACTCGCAGCCGTCGATCCGCGTCGACGGCGAGCTGCAGATGCTCGACGCCGAGCCGGTGCACACCTCGCGCGACGTCGAATCGCTGCTGATTTCGCTGATGCCCGAGCGCAGCCACGAGGCGCTGCGCACCGGCGCGCTCACCGAGTGGATCTGCGACATCGACGGCGTCGGGCGCGTGCGCTGCATGAGCTTCCGCGATCACCGCGGGCCGGGCGGCGTCTTCCGCCTGATGCCGACGCGTACCGTCTCGGTCGAGCAGCTCGGGCTGCCGCGCCACGTGCAGTCGCTCGCGATCGAGCCCGAGGGGCTGGTGCTCGTCGCCGGGCCGCGGTCGAGCGGCAAGCGGACGCTGATGACGGCGTTCGTCGATCTGATGAACCGCACGCGTCGCGATCACATCATCACGATCGAGCGCGAGATCAACGTCGTGCACGAGCGCGGCCACTCGTTCATCAGCCAGCGCGAGGTCCGCGGCAACGACGACGACATGCTGGCCGCGGCGCGCGGCGCCCTGCGCGAGGATCCCGACGTGCTCGTCATCGAGGAGCTGCGCACCGGCGCGCTGATGAACGTGGCGCTCGAGGCGGTGGCCGCGGGGCGCCTCGTCATCGGCGGCTTCTCCGCGCACACCGCTACCGAAGCGATCGATCACATCATCGATCTCTACGCGCCCGAGTATCGCCGTCAGGTGCAGTTCGCGCTCGCCGATTCGCTGCGCGGGGTGATCGTCCAGGTGCTGCTGCGGAAGGCCGGCGGCGGACGGCTGCCCGCGCGGGAGCTGCTGCTCAACACGCCGGCGGTCTCGAGCCTGATCGCGGAGGGCAAGACGTCGCAGCTGCCGATGGCGATCGAGGGCGGCCGGCGCTACGGGATGATGCCGCTGAACGACGCGCTCGTCTCGCTCGTGCAGACCGGCGCCGTCGAGCCGCGCGAAGCGTACCGTCAGTCGCCGGATCGTCCTGGCTTCCTCGCCGCGCTCAACCGCCAGGGAATCGATACGTCGTTCGTCGAACGGCTCGCCTGATTGAATTGAATTGAATCGCGGCGCCGGCGCCTTCGCGCGCCAGCGCCGCGCGATCGATTAGTGGACGCGGCCGGCCCAGGTCGCGTTCGTGAACATCCACGACTCGCGCGTCACCGACCAGAGCATCTGATCCGTCCACAGGGCTCCGCGCCGGAACGACTGCCGCATGACGGCTTCGCAGACGGCGCCGAGCTTCGTCAGCGCGCCGCGGCCGCGGTGGTTCTCCGTGACGACCCGCGCCTCGATCCGGCGGACCGGCAGGACGGTGAAGGCGAACTCGAGCGCCGCGCGTGCTGCCGCCTGAAACATCCCGGTGCCCCAGAACGCCGATCCGAGCGCGAAACCCCATTCCGCGAGCTCGAACGCGCTGTCGAGCGCGCGCAGCTGGATGATGCCGACGGCGTCGCTGCGTCCGGCGGGCACGATGCCGAAGCAGACGTAGCGGCCCTCGGCCTGCTGGCGACGGGTCCAGGCGATGAACTTCTCGAATCCTTCGACGGTCGACGGCGGCGGCGAGATGAACCGCGCGACTTCTTCCGTCGTCAGCATCGCGTGGAGCGTCGGCGCATCGCTCGCGCGCAGCGCGCGAAGCGTGACGCCCTCGGCGGCGAGCGCCGGCAGCGCCGTGCGCCAGTCCGATTGAACATCGTCGCGCACCGCGAAGCCGGCGAACGCGACGGGCATGCCGATCGTGTGGGTCGAGGGAAGGTTCAGCATTAGAGGACCCCCGCGATGGACAGATCGCTGTATGAGCTGATTGAAGACGTGGCTCTTATCAGGCCCTCGTCGTCAAGACTTCCCCAGACGATGTTGTCGCCGTCGAACGAGCCCCACACGATGTTGTCGCCGTCGAAGAACCCGACCAGCTCCGTGCCCCACACGATGTTCGAGCCCCAGACGATGTTCGTCCCCCACACGATGTCGTCGCCCCAGACGATGTTGCTGCTCCAGACGACGTTCGAGCCGGCGACGACGTTCGAGCCCCAGACGATGTTGTCGCCGTCGCTCTCGGCCCAGGCGAGGTTGTCGTTGTCGCCCGATCCCCAGACGATGTTCGGCGCCCAC
>QHWK01000356.1 GCA_003223775.1 Acidobacteriota bacterium | reverse complement strand
CTGCGTGAGCTGATCGGTCCCGGCGCCGCCGGCGTCGCCGAGGTGTCCACGCGCGGCGGTGGCTATCTCGCCCGCCTGCTGTCACTCGCCTATCTCGGCCAGTGGACGAGCTACTATCTCGCCATCGTGCGCGGCGTCGACCCCTGGTCGGTGCCGGTCCTCGACGCGCTCAAGGGACGGATGCGTACCGACCGTTGAGCGTGCTAGAGTGGGGCCAGTTTTTCCGGGAGGGAACGCATGGCGCGGGATGAATATCTGTTCACGTCGGAGTCGGTGACCGAAGGTCACCCCGACAAGATCGCCGATCAGATTTCCGATTCGATACTCGACGCCATCCTCGCGCAGGATCCGGTGAGCCGCGTCGCGTGCGAGACGCTCGTCACCACCGGCCTCGCCGTCGTCGCCGGCGAGATCACGACGAGCGCCTACGTCGATTTCCAGGACGTCGTCCGCGGCACGATCAACGAGATCGGCTACAACCGCGGCAAGTTCGGCTTCGACGCCGAGACGTGCGCCGTCCTCTCGTCGATTCACAGCCAGTCGCCCGACATCGCGATGGGCGTCGACACCGGCGGCGCGGGCGATCAGGGGCTGATGTTCGGCTTCGCCTGCACCGAGACCGAGGAGCTGATGCCGCTGCCGATTCAACTGGCGCACAAGCTCGTCAAGGGGCTCTCGTGCGCGCGGCGCGACGGCGTCCTCGAATACCTCCGGCCCGACGGCAAATCCCAGGTCACGATCGAATACGACGGCACGCGTCCCATCCGCGTCGACGCCGTCGTCGTCTCCAGCCAGCACAGCCCGCTCGTCACGCAGCAGACGATGAAGGAAGACATCGTCGAGAAGATCATCAACCGCGTGGTCCCGGCGGAACTGATGGACAAGAACACCAAGGTGTACGTGAACCCGACCGGACGCTTCGTCGTCGGCGGCCCGCACGGGGACGCGGGCGTCACCGGACGGAAGATCATCGTCGACACCTACGGCGGCGCCGCGCCGCACGGCGGCGGCGCGTTCTCCGGCAAGGATCCGACGAAGGTCGATCGGTCGGCGTGCTACATGGCGCGCTACATCGCGAAGAACGTCGTCGCGGCGGGCATCGCCGAGCGCGCGCTCGTGCAGCTCGCCTATGCCATCGGCGTCGCCGATCCGGTGTCGGTGATGGTGTACACCGAGGGCACCGGACGCATTCCGGAGGAGCGGATCACGGAGCTCGTGCGCGAGCACTTCAAGCTCACGCCGCGCGGAATCATGGAGGACCTCGATCTGCGCCGGCCGATCTACAAAAAGACGGCGGCGTTCGGCCATTTCGGCCGCACCGAGCCCGAATTCACCTGGGAGCGCACGGACAAGGCGGCGGTGCTCCGCTCGCGCGCGGGGGTGTAGCGCGCGTCCGTGAAGAAGCTGTTGCTCGCGACGGCGGCCGTTGTGGCCGCCGTCGCTGTTTTGGTCGCGACCACCGCGCCGCCGCGTCGTCTCGCGCTCGCGCCGCCAACCGACGGCACCCTCCCCGGCATTCTTCACGTCCACACGAACCGTTCCGACGGCCTCAGCAGCCCCGACGAGATCGCCGCGGCCGCGGCGCGCGCCGGCCTGAAGTTCGTCGTCTTCACCGATCACGGCAACGCGACGCGCCGTCCGGATCCGCCGCAGTACCGAGCGGGCGTGCTCTGCTTCGACGGCGTCGAGATCAGCACGAGCGCCGGGCACTACGTCGCGATCGACATGCCGGCGTCGCCGTATCCGCTCGCCGGCGAGGCGCGCGACGTCGTCGAAGACGTGCGGCGGCTGGGAGGCTTCGGCATCGCCGCGCACCCCGATTCGCCGAAGCTGGAGCTGAAGTGGCGCGAGTGGACGGCGCCGATCGACGGCATCGAGCTGCTGAACCCGGATACCGCGTGGCGGCAGTGGGTGGAGCAGGCGGGCGCGCCGGGGACGCGGTGGGCCGCGCGCCGGAAGCTCGCGCTCGCCGTCGTCGATTATGGGTTCCGCCCGGCTGAGGTGATGGCGAGCCTCATCCAGCCGACGGGGGTCCTCTACAATTGGGAGGCGCTCTCACGCCGGCGCCGCGTCGTGACGCTCGCGGGCGCGGACGCGCACGCGAAGCTCGCGCCGCGCAGCGCCGATCCCGGCGACAGCCGCCTCGCGCTGCCGTTTCCCGGCTATGAACCGTCGTTCCGCGTGCTGTCGGTCCACGTCCGGCCCGATGGGCCGCTGACGGGAACGAACGCCGCGGCCGACGCGCCGCTCGTGATGCGCGCGATCCGCGCGGGCCATCTCTACACGGCGGTCGACGCCGTCGCGACGCCGGCGTCGTTCGAGTTCACCGCGGCCAACGATCGCGGGACAGTTCACGAAGGCGATGACATCACGGCCGGCGCGCCGATCACGCTGCGCGTGCGCAGCAACGCGCCGCCCGGCTTCACGACGGACGTGTGGAAGGGCGCGGCGGTGCTGAGCGGCGGACATCACGAGCCGGAGTTCACCGTCGGGACGACGGGAGAGCCGGCGGTCTACTGGGTGGAGATTCGCGCGACGGGGCAGCCCAACCCGCTGACGTGGATCCGCAGCAACCCGATCTACGTGCGCGGTGCCGAGCCGCTGGCGCGGATGCCGCAGCGGCCGGCGGCCACAGTCAGCCTTCCGCTGTTCGACGGCAAGACGAACGCCGGCTGGCGGACCGAGCACGATCCGACGTCGCTCGTCGCGATGGAGGTGACGCCGATCGTCGGCGGCGCCGACCTGCGCTTCCGCTACGGCCTCGCCGGCGGCGCCCCTGGCGGGCAAGTGGCGACGCTCGTGTACGATTCGCCGCGCGGCGTTGCGTCGAGCGATCGACTCACGGCGTCAATCCGCGCGGAGCACCCGATGCGCGTGTCGGTGCAGCTGCGCGGCGGCGCAGGCGAGGCGGACGGCGAACGGTGGGAGCGATCGATCTATGTCGACCCGACGCAGCAGGAGCACACGATCTACTTCGACGACATGATGCCGGTCGGCCACACGCACAGCTTCAAGCCCGATCTCGCCAACATCCGCGGCGTCCTCTTCGTGGTCGACGCGCGCAACACGAAGCCGGGGGATTCGGGGCGGATCTGGATACGGAAGGCCGCGCTCGAACACTGAGCTGCGCCCGATGTAGGGCGGCCCTTTCAGGGCCGCCAGGCGAGGCTGAAAGCCTCGCCCTACACGCCTCGAGTCACTTCTAGGTTCGCACGGTGAGCAGCATGTACGCCGCCGTCGCGCCGAACAGGATGTTGGGCGCCCAGGCGGCGAGCGTCGGATCGACCCAGCCGCCGCTGCCGAGCGCGCCGAACAGGCTCAGCGCCGTTCGATAGACGATCGCGAGCACGAGGCCCACGCCGATCCCGTAGATGGCGCCGCTGCGGCCGGTCGTCACCGCAAACGGCACCGCGATCAGCGTCATGATCACCGCGACGAATGGAAAGGCGAGCTTCTGCTGCAGCTGCACCTGGTAGGGAATCACCTGGTAGCCGCTCGCCTTCAGCTCCCCGATATAAGTCCGCAGCTCGCTGTACGTCATCCGATCGGCATCGGGCTCGTCGGTTTTGAAGTAGGTGGGCGACTCGAGCGAAACGGCCTTCTCGGCGAACGGCGCATACTGCACCGCCGTGCGCACGGCGCCGCGACGGGTCGTCGTGCCGAACTCGCGCGTCCAGCCGTTGTGCGCGACCCATGTGAGGCTGTCCTCGCCGCCGCGCTCGAGGACGACTTCGTTTGCGTAGGTGAGCTGCTCGAGATGCCAGCCGCGGTCGCCCAGGTGAAAGATCGATAGCTGGCTGAAGCGATCGCGATGCGGATCGAACACCTGGTAGCGATAGATGTCCCCGTGCCGGCCGATGATCCACTGGCGGTTCAGCACGCCGACCATCTGCATCGGGTAGCCGCGCATGATCGCGTTCAGCCGCTGCGCCTCGCGGTTCGACTCCACGAGCACCTGCTCCTGCAGCACGAACAGCAGCACGCTGAAGATGACGCCGAAGAGCACCAGCGGCAGCGCCGACCGATACAGGCTGATGCCGCACGCGCGCATCACGATGAGCTCGCTGCTCTTCGTCAGCACCCCGATCGTCACGAGCGTCGCGACGAGCGCGGCCATCGGGATGATGTAGTACACGTACTGCGGCGTCGCGAAATAGAAATAGCGCAGCAGCACGCTCGTGCTCGCGACGCCGCCGAGCAGCTTGTCGGCCAGATCGATCAGCGTTGCGATGTAGAAGATGCCGACCAGCGCGACGAACGCGACGAGGAACACGGAGAGGTACTGCCGGCCGACGTAGACGTCCAGGAGGTTCGGCCGCGGCAGATTCAGGTGCGGGATCCGGACGACGACGACCGGCCGGCCCGAGCGGGCAGCGCTCACGGCGGGAACCGGCCGCCGTAGCCTTCGCAGGAACGGCATGCTCAGGGAGATCGGCCGGTCCGCCGATCCCGCGCGCCACATCACGAGCGCGACGCCCGCGCCGCCAAGGATCACGTTGACCAGCCACGGCGCGACCGACGGCCACACACGTCCGGCGAGCGCGCCGGCACGCGCCGTGTAGAGCAGCACGTAATAGACGAAGACGACGCCGGTGCCGAGCGCGAAGCTTCCGAGCTTCCCCTCCTTGCGGTTGGTGGCGCCGAGCGCCACGCCGATCAGCGCCAGGACGACGCACGCCGCCGGCAGCGAGAACTTCTGCTGGATCGTGTAGAGCTGCGCCGCGAACGGCGCGCCGCTGCGGCGGTTGAGCGCCGCCGTCGCGCGCAGCTCCGCGATCGTCTTCTCGTTGTCGCCCTTGATGATCTGCGCGCGGGGGAAGACGGTGTTCGCGTCCATGTCGAGCACGATGCGATCGAAGGAGCTCCCCTCGTACTCAGCCGTCCGCTGGCGGCGACGTAGACCGTGGTCTGCTCCGGCTTGCTCGCGTCGGCGAGGAATACCTCGCGCCAGCCGCCGCTGCGCTCGATGTCGCGCGCGTACAGCACGCGGTTGGGGAAGTTCTGATAGAACACCCGCGGCTTGATGTCGCTCTCGGCGCCCGACGCGACGATGTTGAAGGTAATCTCGCGGAAGGTCTGGTTCGCGTCGGGCAGCGCGACGATCGTCTCGTACGCGGTGGCCGCGGCGGCGACGGCGGCGACGAGCGCGATCGGACGCAGAACCCGGAAGACGCTGACGCCGCATGCCTGCAGCGCGACGAACTCGCGGTCGGCCGACAGGCGTCCGAGGCCGAAGAGGATCCCGTACAGCAGCGCCATCGGGATCGTCACGCTCAACGCCTGCGGCAGCAGCGTGACGAGCACGCGCACGATGACCGTCCACGCGACGCCTTTCGCGATCAGGTTCGCCAGGCTCTGCATGATCGGCGGCAGCATCAGCACGAAGGTGAGGCCGAGGAGCGCGAGCAGCAGCGGCGGGACGATCTCGCGGACGAGATAACGATCGAGGATTCGCACCGGCGCTACTAGACTACACCGTATGACGCGCGTCGCTTTCTGCTGGCATATGCACCAGCCCTACTACGAAGACCTCGTCACGCGGGAGCACATCCTGCCGTGGGTCCGCCTGCACGCGCTGAAGGATTACTACGGCATGGCGGCGCTGCTGCGCGAGTTCCCCGACATCCGGATGACCTTCAATCTCGTCCCGTCGCTGCTCGTGCAGCTCCAGGCGTTCGCGGAAGATCGCGCCCGCGATCGGTATCTCGAGCTGAGCCTGAAGCCGGCCGACGCGCTCAACTACCGCGACGTCGACTTCATCCTCGACAACTTCTTCCACGCGCAGCGCGAGCACATGATCGACGTCTACCCGCGCTACGCGGAGCTGCTCGCGAAGCGGGGCGGCGCGGCGCCGACGCCCGAGGATCGCCGCGTCGCGGCGGGGCGCTTCACGGTGGACGACATCCGCGACCTGCAGGTCTGGCAGAAGCTCGCGTGGATCGATCCGTTCTACCTCGACGGCGATCCGCGCGTGCGCGCGCTCGTGGCCAAAGGCCGCGGCTTCTCGGAAGCCGACAAGATGGTGCTGCGCCAGGTGGAGCTCGAGATCCTGAACCGCGTCATCCCCGAATACCGCGACGCCGCCGCGAGAGGGCAGATCGAGATCTCGGCCTCGCCGTTCTACCACCCGATCCTCCCGCTGTTGTGCGACACGGACATCTATCTGCGCACGCACCCGACCTCGAAGATGCCGCGGCAGCCGTTCCGCCATCCTGAGGACGCGGCCGAGCAGCTCGAGCGCGCCGGCGCCCTGCACGAGCGGCTGTTCGGCCGGCGGCCCGTCGGCCTCTGGCCGTCGGAAGGATCGGTCTCCGATGCGATGGTGCCGCTGGCGGCGAAGGCCGGCTTCGCGTGGATGGCCACCGATGAATTGATTCTCGCGCGGACGCTCGGCGTCACCTTCTCGCGCGACGGCCGCGGCATCGTCGAGCAGCCCGAACGCCTGTACATGCCGTACATGGTCCGCGCGGGCGGCGCCGCGGTCGCCTGCGCGTTCCGCGATCACACGCTGTCGGATCTCATCGGGTTCACGTATTCGGGCTGGGGCGCCGAGCAGGCGGCCGAAGACTTCGTATCGCGGCTGGTGGACGCCGGCCGGCGGTACCGCGACCGCACCAGCGGCGGCGAGGCGACGATCCCGATCATTCTGGACGGCGAGAACGCCTGGGAGCACTTTGCCGGCGGCGGCCGGCTGTTCTTCCGCGCGCTGTACCGCCGTCTGACCGGCCACGCGGAGCTTCGAACGGTGACGATGGCGGCGGCGTGCGCGGAGGCGAAGCAGGAACTGGCGGGCATCTTCCCGGGGTCGTGGATCGACGCGAACTTCTACATCTGGATCGGCCACGCCGACGACCAGCGCGGCTGGAGCCAGCTCGTCGACGCGCGCGCGGCGCTCGAGCAGGCATCGGCGCTGCCGGCGGCGCAGGCCGACCCGCGCGCGGTCGCAGCGGCGCACGAGGAGATGCTGATCGCCGAAGGGAGCGACTGGTTCTGGTGGTACGGCGACGACCACTCGTCGGCGCACGACCTCGAGTTCGACGATCTGTTCCGCCGCCACGTGCGCAACGTCTACCGGCTGCTGCAGCTGCCGATACCCGACGAGCTGTTCATCAGCAACATCTCGAAGGAGGTCGCGCCCATCATCCTGACCGAGCCGACGGCGCTCCTGGCGCCGAAGCTCGACGGCGAGGAGACGAGCTACTTCGAGTGGCTGGGCGCCGGCACGCTGGAGATCCACGACGTCGCCGGCGCGATGCACCAGATCGATCGTCCGCGGCCGCTGGTGACGCTGGTGCATTTCGGGTTCGATCGCCAGCGGCTCTTCGTGCGCGTGGACGCGGCGCAGAAGAGCGTCGACCTGCTCGGCGCCGGCAAGGAGGTGTCGCTCAAGTTCGTGACGCCGGCCGGCGTGCGGTTCTCGATCCGGCAGCACACCGGACGGCTCGCCGCGAGCTTCTGGGATCGGCGGACGGCGAGCGGCGATCGCTCCTCGTCGGCGCCCGGGGCGCAGTGGGTCGAGCGGGGCCCTGGCGGCGCGGTCGTGGCGGCGGGCTCGGTGCTGGAGCTCGCGCTGCCGCTGGTCGATCTGGGCGTCGGCGTCGGCCAGGCGGTGGCATTCTTCGTCGCGCTCTACGACGCGGAGACCGGCGCGGAGACCGAGCGGCATCCGGAGCACCGGCCGATCGAGCTGGTGACGCCCGACGCGCTGTTCGAGGCGCGCCACTGGCGGGCCTGAAGCACGCAGAGGCGGCAAAAGTCGCGAAGCGCAGGAGCTCGCCGCGAAGCCTTCTACGCGATCCGCAGAATATCCACAGGGCGGTTTTTCGAGCGAGATCGGTAGAGTCCGATAACTAATGTTATGTTAACCTAGCTGTCAACGAGCTCGAGACGCGCGGCTGTTCGTCCCGGGCTCGCCGTCGGCGTGCGGCCTTGGCGTGGACTTCGCGCCTCCGCGCCCTTTGCCTTCTCAGCGTTCTCATTTGCTCTTTTTCAAGTCGCGCAGGATGCCCTCGAGCGCGTCGATCACTTCGTCGCGCGAGGCGCGGCTCTTGTTGAAACTGAGCTTCAGGTTGAACGCCTTGCTCGGCGCCCTGAAGGCGAAGACGTAGTGCTTCGGGCGGCCCGGCTTGGGGCGCGCCGCCTCGGCGCGCAGCTGCTGGCGCGTGGCGCCGCCCTGGCTCGCGATCTTCTCGACGAGCGCCGTCATTTTCTCCGGCGTATTCTGCCTAACCACCTGCAGGAGCAATGACTTGGAGGAAATGTCGGCCAGCCGACAGAGGTTCCGGACCTCGTCCGGCATGGCGGTCAGGGCGAGCGACTCGGTGATCGAGGTGCGCGATTTCCCGAGGCGCCGCGCCAGATCCTCGTGCGTGTAGCCGCAGCTCTCCGCCAGCCCGTGGAGCCCCTCCGACTCCTCGAACGGCGTCAGGTCCTTCCGCTGGAGATTCTCGATGAGCGCCAGCTCCAGCATCTCCGTCTCGTCGACGTCGCGCACCACCGCCGGCAGCTCGCGCAGCCCGACCTGCACCGCCGCCTGGTAGCGCCGCTCGCCCGCCACGATCTGGAAGCGCTCGCCGCGCTGCCGCACCACCAGCGGCTCGAGGATCCCCTTCTCGGCGATCGACGCCATCAGCTCCGACAGATCCCCCATCACCTGGCGCGGCTGGTTCGGGTTGGGGTCGATCTGCTCGATCGGGATCATCCGCCCGATCGGCGTCCCCGCCGACGCCGCCAGCGCCTCCACGTAGTGCTCGTCGTGGCGCATCGCCACCGTCTCGGGCAGCCCGCGTCTAGGCACGGTCGATGACCTCCTCGCACAGGCGGTAGTACTCGGTCGCGCCGCTCGAATCGGGCGCGAAGGTGAAGATCGATTCCTTGTAGGCCGGGCTCTCCTCGAGCCGCACGCTCTTGGTGATCACCGTCTTGAAGACCTTGCCACCGAACACCTTCTGGATCTGCGCCCGGATGTCGCGCGCCAGCGCCGTCCGCTTGTCGTGCATCGTGATCACGACGCCCAGGATCCGCAGCGCCGGGTTCGGCCGCGCGCGCACCTTCTCGATCGTCTCGAGCAGATCGTCGGTCCCCTCGAGCGCGAAATACGACGACTGGATCGGGATGAGGAGGTGCGTCGCCGCCACCAGCGCGTTCACCGTCAGCAGGCCGAGCGTCGGCGGGCAGTCGATGACGATGTGCGGGTACTCGGCGCGGATCGGCTCGAGCTTGTCCTTCAGCCGGAAGTGCGCGTCCATCTCGCCCACCAGCTTCGCCTCCATCTTGGCGAGCGCGATCCGCGACGGCGCGATCGACAGGTGCTCGAGCGGCGAGCGGACGATCACCTCCGCGAAGCCGACCGACGGCTCCGCGATCGCGTCGTAGACGCTCCGCGTCACCTGCGGCGGATCGAGGAACGACATCGTCGAGTTCGCCTGCGGATCGAGATCGACGAGGAGCGTCGGCCGGCCGCGCAGCGCGAGCGCGGCAGCCAGGTTGATGGCGGTGGTCGTCTTGCCCACCCCGCCCTTCTGGTTTGCGATGGCGACGATCATCGGGGAGCGGACGGATTGTACCAGAGCGCACGCGCGATGCGGCGCGCGATCGACGTAGGTGAAGTGCCCGATCCGGCGGCCGCGCCGCCGCCTACATCTTGTACTTGCCGAGATCGTCCGGGTCGAGGCTCTCCAGCCACTTGTGGAGACGATCGGCGTCGGTCTTCTCGCTCGTGAAGTCGACCGTCTTCGCGTGGTCGATCACCGTCTCCTCGACGTAGATCGGCGCGCGCGTCCGCAGCGCCAGCGCGATCGCGTCGCTCGGGCGCGCGTCGATCGCCACCATGTCGCCGTTGCCGTGCAGCGACAGGTAGATGAGCGCGTAGAAGGTGTTCTCCTGCAGGTCGCAGACGACGATCTTTTTGACTTCGGCCTTCAGATCGCGGATCACGTTGCGCAGCAGATCGTGGGTCATCGGCCGCGGCGTCGAGATGTTCTCGATCTGCAGCGCGATCGCGTTCGCCTCGAAGATGCCGACCCAGATCGGAAGCACCTTCTGCCCCTCCTTGTCGCGGAGGATGACGATCGGCGTGTTCGTGACGGGGTCGACCATCAGCCCCTTGATGGTCATCTCGATTTGCATAGGACCTACAAACTAGGCGCCGCCGCTCCGTTGTCAATCCGTCCCCAGACCGAGTGCGGCCCGGCACGCTCGACGCGCACCGGCATGGTGCGCCCGATCCACGCCGCCGGCCCCGGCAGGTTCACCACCACGTTCGTGCTCGTCCGCCCCGAGAGCTCGGTCTCGCGCCGCCGGCTCGAAGCGTCGACCAGCACCGCCACCATCCGCCCGACGAGCGCCTCGTTCAGCGACGACTGGATCTCGCGCTGCAGCGCCTGCAGCGCCACGATGCGACGCGTCTTCTCCGCCTCGTCCACGTCGTCGCGCATGCGCTTGTCGGCCAGCGTGTTCGGCCGCGGCGAGTACTTGAAGGAGAACATGCTGTGGTAGCGGACCGCCGCCGTCAGCGACAGCGTCTCCTCGAAGTCGGCGTCGGTCTCGCCCGGAAACCCCACGATCATATCGGTCGAGAGCGCCACCTCCGGCAGCGCGCCGCGAATGCGCGCCACCAGATCCAGGTAGCTCTCCCGCGAGTAGCGCCGCCGCATCGCCTCGAGCACGCGCGTGGACCCGGACTGCACCGGCAGGTGCAGGTGCCGGCAGATCTTGGGCAGCCGCGCCATCGTCGCGAGGAAGCGATCGTCGACGTGCCGCGGGTGCGGGCTCGCGAAGCGAATCCGCTCGATGCCGTCGACCTCATGGATCGCCTC
>QHWK01000355.1 GCA_003223775.1 Acidobacteriota bacterium | reverse complement strand
TCGCCGTTTGCGCCGTGGCACGTCGTGCACTGCGCATCGTACAGGCGGCTGCCGTAGGCGATGTCGGCCGGCGCGTAGCCGCCCTGCGGCGGCTGCGGCGCCTGAGCCGCGAGAAAAGCGGGACGCGTCAGCGCGAGCCCGAGGACCGCCGACGCGACGAGCAGCGAATGTGCGCGCACATCATCCTCACTCCGACCGCCCTGCGGTCAGCCTTGTGACAGGTGTGTGCGGCCGATTATAGAGCGGCTTACTGCGCGCGGAGCAACTTCACGCTGCCGTTGACGGTGGAGAGCGTCAGCGGCTGCCCGCCGCCGCCGATCGTCCCCTCGATGTGCCGCCGGTCGGCGCGGCCCGTAATCGTGATCGGGAAGTCGCTCTCGATCGAGCCGTTCAGCGTCGAGGCGCGCACGTCGGCGTTGACGTAGCCCGGGAGGCGCAGCGTGATGCCGCCGTTGACGGTGGAGAACTTCGCGCCGTCGCGCCAGTCGGTGCGCCCCATCGTCAGCGCCAGCTCGCCGTTCACCGTGCCGCCCGACGCCGTTCCCGTCGTCGACAGTCGCACGGAGCCGTTCACGGTGTGGCCTTCCGCGTCGCCGTTCAGCCCCTCGCCGTTGACGCTGCCGTTCACCGTGCGGGCGATGAGCGCGACGCCCACCGGCACCTGCACGTCGAAGCGCACGCTCGTGTCGTTGTTCTTCGTCTGCGAGTGCGACTCGCGCCCCGGCTCGCAGCGGTTCGGCTCGGCGCCGGGCGCGTCGGGGTAGACGGCGCAGATCGTCACGCCGCCGGCGTGCGGCACGACCTCGATGCGGACCTCAGCGGGATTGCCGCGCCGCGCGCTCTTGGTCGCGGTGACGGCCGCGCCGGTCGTCGACGACGGCCCGGCGTGGATGTCGCCGTTGATGCCTTTGATCTCGAGCGTCTGGCCGGTCGTGAGCTGACCGTTCCACTGAAAATCCTGCTGCGCGGCGAGATGCGCGACCGCGGCAAAGACCGCGAGGACCGTGATGCGGCGAAGCATGGGAACCTCCGCGGCGTTAGACGAAACGCGCCCGCAAAACGTTGACGCGGCGCAAAACGTGTAGGGCGAGGCTTTCAGCCTCGCCTCAGGCGACCCTGAAAGGGTCGCCCTACATCGGACGTCTACCGGCCGTTGTCGACGCGGCCCACCGCGCCTTGAGCGCGGCGCGATCGACCTCGGCGCCGCGCGCATAGACGCGCGCGATCTTCCGCGTGTTGCCGATTGTATCGAGCGGATTTGCGTCGAGGACGAGGAAGTCGGCCGACTTGCCGGGCGCGAGCGTGCCGAGGTTGGTGAGCCCGAGAATCTCGGCCGAGGTGCGCGTGCCGGCGGCGATCGCCTGCGCCGGCGTCAGGCCGGCCTTCACCAGAAGCTCGAGCTCGACGTGCGTGGCGAGGCCGAAGTAGCCGCCGCCGGTCACGCCGCCGGTGTCGGTGCCGAGCCCCAGCTTGACGCCGGCCTTGTGCAGCGCGGCGACGTTGCTCGTCAACCGATCCGCCTCCTCGAGCGCGCGCTGCACGGTCGCCGGCGCGGCAGGAACGAGAAACGCGTCGCGCAGTTGCGCGATCTGCGCGGGCGACAGCGCCTCGCGCGTGATCGGCTCGGCGAGCCACGCCGGCGTTTCCTGATAGATCGCCGTCCGCACGCCCCACAGCGTCTCGAGGAAGAAGACGTTCGGCCGGGCCTTCAGCATCGCGAGCAGCTCCGCGTCGGCGGCGCGGTCGCGAAAGACGTGCGCGAAGCCGTCCACGCCGGCGCGCACGAGATCCTTCGCATCGTCGAGCGTCGCGATGTGCGCCATGACGCGCAGGTTCTGCTTGTGCGCCTCGTCGATGATCGCGCGATACAGGTTCGGCTCAAGCTTCTCGACGGTGCCGTTGCGATCGTCGACCCAGATCTTGACGAGATCCGGCTTGCGGCGGGCCAGCTCCTGCACCTGGGCGCGCGCGTCCGCCTCGGTAGTCACGCCGCGCGCCGCGTCGCGCATCGGGCCGCCCGGCCCGGCGTTGGGCATTGCGAACCCGCTGCCGGCGGTGAGATAGCGCGTCGGCGTCCCCGCCCCGGCGCGCACCTGAAACGGCAGCTCGCCGCGGCCCGTTCCCGCCTCGAGCACGGCGGCGACGCCGAAATACGCGAAGCGGTCGAGCGTATCGAGCAGGTTCTCGCGTGTGTAGTTCGCCGCGGTGAACGTGGTCCCGCTGCGGTAGCCGAGGTGCACATGCGCGTCGACGAGCGCCGGCATCACCGTCTTGCCGGTCAGGTCGACGCGCCGTGCGCCGAGGGGCGTCTGCAGCGACTCTTTACGGCCGACGGCAGTGATGCGATCGCCGTCGACGACGAAGGCCGCGTTGTCGATTGGCGCGCTGCCGTCACCCGCAATGAGACGCGCGCCTTCGAAGACCGTCATGGTGGCGGCCTGCAGGACGAGGCCACCGTGCAGGTTCAATCGCTGCGGCGGGTACGTCACCGGCGCGCCGTCACGCGGCATCGGCGGGTAGACACCCGGTCCCCCGAGCGCGCGCGCCGGAGCCAGACTGGCAGATGTCAGCGCCATCAGGAAATACGCTGCGCCGAGCGCCAGGATGTAGAACGCCACGACGCCGGCGTGATTTTCAGCTCGCGTTGGATCAACAGCGGCTGCGACGGTTGATCCGACGAAGATCGCGACGGCTCCGGCGATCACCAGACCGCCGTAGGACGCATAGAAGCCGATCGAGACGAATCCGATCGCGATGAGCGCGGCGGTTGCCGCGAAAATGCCCGCGAGCCGGCCTGCTACCGTGCGCGTCATGAGGCCTCTGTGCCTCCGCGACCTGCCTGGCCCGCCCGGCGTGCCCGGCCTTCCTGGATCACGTGTTCGCGATCTGCGGAATCAGCGTCCCGTAGACGTCGGTGAGCCGCATGTCGCGGCCGTTGAAGCGGTAGGTCAGCTTCGTGTGATCCATGCCGAGCAGGTGCAGCATCGTCGCGTGGAGATCGTGGTACGAGATCGGCATGCGCCCGAACTCGGAGTGCATGACGACGAGGGTCGTATCGAGGAGGCCGCGCGCCACGAGATCCGCCAGGAGGCCGGCCATCGGGCGATCGGTTTCCGCCGCGTGCTGCGTGTGGTTCGTCTTGATGTCGTCGTGCGCGTCCCACGTGTCGGTGTTCTGGTTGCCGACGCCGCCGGCGAAAATCTGCACGAAGCGCACGCCGCGCTCGACGAGCCGCCGCGCCATCAGACACTGGCGCCCGAACGGCTCGGTGACTTTCTCGTCGAGCCCGTAGAGTTTTCTCGTCGCCTCCGACTCGCTCGCGAGGTCCACCGCGCCGGGCGCGCAGCCCTGCATGCGGTACGCGAGCTCGTAGGACGAGATGCGCGCCGCCAGCTCGGTGTTGCCCGGAAACTTCTGCATGTCGAGCTCGTTCAGCTTCGCGAGCGTGTCGAGGCGCGCGCGCTGATCGTCGGGCGTGAGGCCGGCCGGCGGCTTGAGATCGACGATCGGATCGCCGGTCGATCGAAACATCGTGCCCTGGTACGCGGCGGGCAGGAAGCCGGCGCTCCAGTCGTTCGGGCCGCCGAGCGGGCCGCCGCGCGCGTCGGTCATCACGACGTACGCGGGAAGGCTCGACGCGACGGAGCCCAACCCGTAGGTGACCCACGAGCCGACGCTGGGGAAGCCGAGATTGATCTGCCCCGTCTGCATCTCGTAGGTGCCCTGCACGTGGTCGTTCGATCGCCCGTAGACCGATCGCAGGAACGCGATCTGGTCGACGTGCGCGCTCAGATGCGGGAAGAGCTCCGCGATCTCGACGCCGCTCTGCCCGCACTTCTTGAACGCGAACGGACTCGGCATGAGCGGCCCGGGGAATCCCTGGCGCACGATCACGTCGCCCTGCACCTTGCCGTCGATCGGCTCGCCGGCGTACTTCGCGAGCGCGGGCTTCGGATCGAACGTGTCCACCTGGCTCCAGCCGCCGCCCATGAACAGCGAGATCACCGCCGTGGCGCGCGGCTTGAAGTGCGGCGGCTTCGGCGCGTACGGGTTCACGCCGACCGCGGCCGCCGCGCACGGATCGCCGGCGCCCGCCGTTTCCTCGCCGAACAGCAGGCCATGTCGATCGAGGAGGTACGCGAGCGCGAGGCCGCTGATGCCGCCGCCCGACCTGAAGAGGAATTCGCGCCGATCCCAGAAATTCCTGCTGCAGCGATGTGACATAGCTCAATTCCCGGATCGCGAGCGCGTCCGGCGACCCTGAAAGGTCGCCCTACAACGTTCGCGAGGTCATCTCATATACATGAACTCGTCGAGGTTCAGGACGACGTGCGCGAAGGCGTCGAGCGACTGCGTCTCGATCAGCGCCGTGCTGATTCTGATCTCCTCATCGGTCGGCGGACGCGCGAGCGCAATTCGATACGCGAGCTCCACCTGCGCCTTCGGAGCCTTCGCCTGCTCCCGGACGCGCGCGGCGAAGCGCGCCGCTTCGTCGAGCACGAACGGGTTGTTCAACAGGGTGAGCGCCTGCGTCGGCACCGTCGAGACGTGGCGCGCGCCGGCGCTGACGTTCATGTCCGGATGATCGAACGTGTCGAACATCGGGTACGGCAGCGAGCGCCGCTGGTAGACGTAGACGCCGCGCCGCCACGCCGCCGCGCCGTCCGGCGTGTTCAGCCATTTCCCGCGATACTGGCCGGCGAGGATCTCCTTCGGGATGTACGGGAAGATCGGCTCGCCGCCGACCGCGAGGTTGACGTTGCCGCCGACGTCGAGCATCGCGTCGCGCACGATCTCCGCGTCGAGGCGCTGCGGGCGGAACCGCCACAGATACAGATTCTCCGGATCGGCCTTCTGATCCGCGGCATCGTCGAAGGCGGACGCCATCTGATACGCCTCCGACATCATCATCAGCTTGTTGATCCGCTTGAGCGTCCACCCCTTCGTCAGATCCACCGCGAGCCAGTCGAGCAGATCCTGGTGCGTCGGCCGCTCGCCCATCTTGCCGAAGTTGTCGAGCGTCGCGACGATGCCCCGGCCGAAGTGTTTCTGCCAGAGGCGATTGACGATCACGCGCGCCGTCATCGGATTCTGCGGCGACGCGATCCACTGCGCGAGCGCGAGGCGGCGGCCCGACGTGCGGCCGTCGGGCCGCGGAATCTCGGTCGGCGGATTGCCGAACGTGATGACGTCGATGAAGCCTGGCTTCATCTGCGAGCCGTGGCTCTCGACGTCGCCGCGGATCAGGAAATACGACGGCGGCGGCTCGTAGCGGCCCGGTCCCTTGTGCACATACGGGCCGGCGCCCGGCACGGGGATGCGGCACTTCGGACAGCTGATCGTGTCGTCGCCCTCGCCGAGCGGCGACGATCGATAGTCCCCGTCGGTCGCGATCTCCGCCATCGGCAGCGGTTTCGGCCGCTCGGCGGTCAGCGCCGCGATCTGCGCCGCCAACTCCTTTTTCTTCGCCGCGTCGTCCGGCGTGAGCACCTTGTCCACCTGCGACGCCGGCACGCTCGCCGCTCGCAGCACCTGCGCCGCGAGCAGCGCTTCGCCCGGCGTGCGCTCGCTCTCGGCCTTCGCCATCACGCGGACGATGTGCTCGGGGAACTTGCGGGCGATCTGCTCGCGCTGGAGCCTCTCGCGGTACGGCCGTTCGAGCGTCTCGATCGCGCGCTTGACGGCGGCGATCTTCGCGTCGATCGCCTCGTTCTTCGCGACGTAGGCGTCGGCGTCCTCCTTCGGCGCGAGCGGCACCTCGGTCTCGACGTAGCCGAAGATCGACGCCTCGAGCGAGTAGTAGTCCTTCTGCGAGATCGGATCGAACTTGTGGTTGTGGCAGCGCGCGCAGTTGACGGTCAGGCCGAGCGTCCCCTTGCCGATCGTGCCGAGGATCTCGTCGAGGTAGTCGTAGCGCCGCTCGGGGTTATCCTTCTCGCGGAACAGCACGCGAGGCCCCATGCGCAGGAAGCCGGTCGCGATCAGGCTGTCGTCGTTCCGGCCGTCCATCTCGTCGCCCGCGATCTGCTCGACGAGGAAGCGGTCGTACGGCTTGTCGTCGTTGAACGACGCGATCACGTAGTCGCGGTAGCGCCACGCGTTCGGGCGGTGCATGTCGTACTCGAAGCCGGCCGAGTCGGCGTAGCGCGCGACGTCCAGCCACATGCGGCCGTAGCGCTCGCC
>QHWK01000889.1 GCA_003223775.1 Acidobacteriota bacterium | reverse complement strand
TACTTGAGCAGCACCGTCTTCAGCGCGCGCGCGAAATCGGCGCGCCCTTCGTCGTCGAGATCGGCAACCGACGCGACGGCCGACCGCGTCGCAATCCACACCTCGTACGGATACCGCGCGCAGACGGGGACGAAGGCTGCGGTCCGCGGCCCGGCGTACACCACGCGCGCGCCCGACTCGAGCTCGGCGTCCACCATCGCCTCGAGCAGGCCGCGGCCGTGCTCGCCGAGATAGGCGCGCTGCTGCGCGAGCTCGCGCGCGGCGATCGGCGGCACGAACGGGTACGCGTAGATCTGGCCATGCGGATGGTGGAGGGTGACGCCGACCTCGACACCGCGATTCTCGAACGGAAAGACGTACTGGATCGCGGCGCTCGCGCCCAGCGTGCGATAGCGGTCCGCCCAGACCTCGATCAGCAGCTCGATGTGATCGAGCGGCAGCGCGCCGAGCGAGCTGGCCGCGTCGCGTGTGAAGACAACGACTTCGCAGACGCCGACGGCCGGCAGCGTCGCCACCCCCAGCGACGGCGGATCGCGCGCCTCCATCGTCAGCATCGGGAAGAGATTCTCGAAGACGGCCGCATCGTAGTCGCCGTCGGGCAGCTCGGTGGGCGGCGCGCCGGCCGTCGTCGGGCCCAGCGGGTTGTACTCCGGCGGCGGCAGGAACGTCCGGTGCTGCCGATGCGCCGCGCAGGCGATCCACTCGCCGCGCAGCGGGTGCCAGCGCAGGTGCGCGTTCGGAAACGCCGGCTCCGGCGACGGCGACGGCGCGACCAGCCGCTCGTCTATCGGACGTCGGGAGTACAAAAGGAGGCGGCGGCCGTCGGGCTTCGTGAGCGCGCGCGTGAACATGTGCGCGCCGATAGTAATAGTAAAATCAGGCGCCCAAGACGAGGTGCCGTATGAAAGTGTCACGACGCGATCTCCTCGCAGGCGCCGCCGGCGTCGTCGCGCTCGGCGCGAAGGCCGCAGCGCAGCCTCCGGATACGCCTGCCGATCCGACGAAAGTGCGCGGCCGTCCGAGCCGCGCGCTCGGCCAGCGCGCGCCGACTGAAAAGCCGCAGCGGCAGCCGCGCGGCGCGACATCGTCCGGCACGCCGCACCAGGATCTCTGCGGGACGATCACGCCGTCCGACCTCCACTTCGAGCGGCATCATGCCGGCGTGCCCGAGATCGACCCAAAGAGCTACACGCTCTTGATTCACGGCATGGTCGAGCGGCCGACGATTTTCACGCTCGCCGATCTCAAGCGATTCCCGGCCGTGAGCCGCGTGCACTTCCTCGAATGCTCCGGCAACTTCGGTGGTTCCTCGCCGAGGGCGGCGACGCCGCCGTGCTCACGCGCAGCATCCCCGTCGCCAAGGCGCTCGACGATGCGCTGATCGCCTACGGACAGAACGGCGAAGCGATCCGCCCCGAGCAGGGCTATCCGGCGCGGCTCTTCCTGCCCGGCTGGGAAGGCAACTCGAACGTCAAGTGGCTGCGCCGGATCGAGCTCTCCGATCGTCCGTTCATGACGCGCGAGGAGACGTCGAAGTACACCGAGCCGATGGCCGACGGCAGCGCGCGCATGTTCAGCTTCCTGATGGACGCAAGGTCGCTCATCACCTATCCGGCGTTCCCGGTGACGCTGACGCGCGGCTGGAGCGAGATCAACGGCATCGCGTGGAGCGGGTCCGGAAAAATCGCGCGCGTCGACGTGAGCACCGACGGCGGCGCGACGTGGAGCGCCGCGAAGCTGCAGGAGCCGGTGCTGCCGAAGGCGCACACGCGCTTCCGGCATCTCTGGAACTGGACCGGCGGCGAAGCGGTGATCATGAGCCGCGCGGTGGACGAGGCGGGCAACATTCAGCCAACGCGCGAAGCGCTGATCAAGCTGCGCGGCATCAGCAGCGTCGGCTATCACGTCAACCCGATCACCGGCTGGCGGATCCGATCCGACGGCTCGGTGATCTATCACGCCGAGGCCTGGTCATGACGCCTCGCCTCTGCACGGCCGCGGCGGCGTGCGCATTCGCCGCCAGCGTGATCGCCGCCGCGCAGCAGCCGCCGGCGAGGCTGGGCATCGGACGGCCGGCGACGCAGGAGGAGATCGCCGCGCGCGACATCGACGTCGGGCCCGACGGCGCCGGTCTTCCGCCGGGACGCGGCACGGCGGCCGACGGCGCGCCGATCTACGCCGCGCGCTGCGCCGGCTGCCACGGGAAAACCGGAAGGGAAGGGCCGAACGACACGCTCGTCGGGCGGATTCCCGGCGACGAGTTCCCTTTCGCGCGCGATCCCAAGGCGCCGAAGACGATCGGCAGCTACTGGCCGTACGCGACGACGGTGTTCGACTATATCCGCCGTGCTATGCCGCCCGATAAACCCGGCTCGCTCAAAGACGACGAGGTCTACAACCTCACCGCGTATCTACTTGCGCTGAACGATCTGATCCCCGCCGACGCTGTGATCGACGCGGCGACGCTGCCGAAAGTGAAAATGCCGGCGCGCGATCACTTCAAGCCCGACACGCGGACCGAACGCGGCAAGCCGCGGTAGGTTCCCTCACGAGTCACCGAATCGACGGCGCGCGCCACAACTGACCTGCTCGTCACTTTTGACGCGCGCGCGTTTCTTACGCCGAACGAATCCGATTTCTCCACGCGTAACATCCGCCGCGACATGTGACGGCAATCTGCTGTCGTAACGCAAGATTTACGGTGGCGCTCGCGATGGTCGGCGCCTTCGTCGTCTCTCCGCCGTTCCTCCCGCTCCGTCGCCGATCGCTCGCGTCCGGCGACAGCGTGCAGACGCTCGTTGTACAAAACAAAACGTCGTGCCGCTTCGTGCCTTCGTGCTTTCGTGGTCCCGTCAGCCTATCGCTGGACGAGCTCGATCTTTGCGCCGTCGGGGCCTTCGAGGTAGGCGAAGTTCACCATCGTGCCGCTCGCGAGCTTGAGCGGGCGCGGCTCGGTCGTGAACTTCACGCTCTGCGCCTTGAGCTCCGTCGTCTTCGCGTCGAGGTTCGGCGTGCGCCAGCCGATGTGATCGATCGCGTGGCCTTCGCTCGGCGTCGCGTCGCCGCGCTGGACAAGGATCCAGACGCCGCCGTATCTCACGCCGTCGATGCGATCCTTCAGCTTGCCGGTGTCGCCGCCGAACTTCTCCTTGTACCAGGCGAGCGTCGCCGCCGGATCGGGCGCGCGCAGGTGGACGTGGTGCAGCCCGAGCTTCTCCGGGTCCTGCACCACTTCGATCCGCGTGCCCCACGGATCGTCGACGAACGCGAGCTTGAAGAGGCCGGGCACGTCGCGCGCCGGGTTGACGATCTTCGCGCCGGCCGCTTCGAGATCCTTCAGCGTCGCGTCGAGGTCGGCGACCGAGAAGCCGATGTGATCGAGCGCGCTGCCGGTGCTCGGCTGCGCCTTGTCGTTCTTGAGGAAGATCAGGCGCGTGTCGCCGAACATCAGCCGGTCGGGCGCTTCCGTGATCGGCTTCCCGCCGAACGTCTTCTGATACCACTCGACGCCCTTCGCCTGATCGGGGACGTTCAAGTGGATGTGATCGACGACCGGCATCACAGGCGTCTGCGCGGCGGCGGCCGCCGCAAACAGGATTACGCCGATCGACGTAACGAGGCTCCTTCGCATGTAACGCCGTCCTCCCGTCCTTCGTGAGCCTACTTGCCTGACCCGCCCGACCCGCCCGACCTGCCCGGCCGGAGCGTCACCTTCTGCACGCGCCAGTTCCCGAGCTCGCCGACGAAGAGCTCGTTCTCGCTGCGGCAGTCGATCGCGTTCACCATGTTGAATTCCTTCTGAAGCCGGCCGGCGCGGCCGAACTTGCCGACGATCTTGCCGTCGAGCTCGAGCTTGTAGATCTCGCCGTTGTCGAGCGAGTCCGCGTCGTTCGAGTTCGACGTGTACAAGTACTGGTGCGCGCCCGGCGTGATGCAGATCGCCGCCGGCGTCCCGATGTTCGCGATCTGCGCCTTCGGCGTGCCGCGGCTGTCGAACACCTGGATGCGCTTGTTGCCCGCGTCGGCCACGTAAACGTTCCCTTGCGCGTCGAGCGCGATGCCGCGCAGACGTAGATGTTGCCGTCCTTGTCCCACGCGACGCCCGCGGTGCGCACGAAGCTGTCGCCGGGGATGCCCGATCCGGGCGGGCCGGAAGGACCGCGTCCGCCGCCGGCGGGTTGCGCGGCGCCCGGCGCGCCCGCGCCGCGCGCGCCATCGGGCGGTGGACCGCCGGCGCCGCGGCCTTCAGGCGGCGGGCCGCCCCGGCCTTCGCCGCCGCGGCCGGCGGCCGGCCGCACGGCGATCGCTTCGGGCTTGCGGCTCAGCACGAGGAGGATGCGCCCTTCGGGATCGAACTTGATCACGTTGCTCGATCCCTGATCGACGACCCAGAT
>QHWK01000354.1 GCA_003223775.1 Acidobacteriota bacterium | reverse complement strand
CGGAATCGATCCCCGGCGGATTCGGGATCGTCTACCCGGTCTTGAAGGGAATGGAGGAAAACGGCCGCATCCGCCGCGGCTATTTCGTCGCCGGCCTCGGTGCCACGCAGTTCGCGCTGCCGGGCGCGCTCGATCTGCTGCGCTCGATGCGCGACGCGCCGGACGAGGTGGAGATCGCGGTGCTCGCGGCAACCGATCCCGCAAGTCCGTACGGCGCGACGCTCAAATGGATGGCACCGGGAGCGACCCGCACGCCGGCGGCCGCGGAGGCGGGACGTGGACCGACGCGGTCGGTGGGCGCGACCGTGGTCCTCGTCAACGGCGCGCTGGCGGCGTACCTCGCGCGAGGCGATCGCGTGCTGCTCACCTTTCTGCCCGACGCGGAACCGTATCGATCCAAGGTCGCGCGCGCCGTCGCGAGCGTGCTCATCGAGCGCGCGCGCAGCGGCGGCGACGCGCCGCGCGGCATGCTCATCGAAGAGATCGACGGCGCGACGCCGTCGCAGCACGCGATGGCGGCGTTTCTCCGCGAGGCCGGCTTCATCGCCGGCGCGCTCGGTTTTCAGGCGACGTTCCGTTTCCGATCGGCGCGAGGCGAAAAGAGTGAGGGCGTCGAGAGGAAAGATTCGAAGGATGCGAGCGAGGGGACCGACCAGGGCGGCGCGGTGCTGATCGGCGCCGACGGGTCACCAGCAGGAAGGTCGGGAAAGGCGGGAGAACCCTGAGCAGAACGTTCGGACTGGAGTGAAGAGAGCTCCCCCGAACTCTCTTACGTCCGCGTTCCGCTCCTGGTCCGTCCTGCCCTTCCCGGCCTTCCTGCTGGACTGCCCGCTCACTTCAAAGTTGGATCAGACGACTCGCGAACTTTGAAGATTCAAAACGAGAATTTAGCACGCCCGTGCCCGAAGGCGACACGATTCTTCGCGCGGCCGCGGCGCTCCATCGGGCGCTCGCCGGCCACGTCGTCACCCGCTTCGAGTCCGTATATCCCGCCGTCAACCGCGTCGCCGAGGACCGCATAATCATTGGACGGACGGTCGAATCAGCTTTCGCGCGCGGCAAGCATCTGCTCGTCGCGTTTTCGGGCGACCTCGCGCTCCACACGCACATGCGCATGAACGGCAGCTGGCATCTGTACAGAGCTGGCGAGCGGTGGAAGCGTCCGGCGCGCGACATGCGGGTGCTGATCGCCACGGCGACGGTGGAGGCGGTCGGCTTCAACGTGCCGGTGGCTGAGCTGTTGACGACGCGCGATATCGCGCGCCACCGCGAGCTCGGCGCCCTCGGGCCGGACCTGCTTGACGCGGCGTTCGACGCAGCGGAAGCCGTGCGGCGCATGCGCGCGCGGCCGGCCGACGCCGTCGGCGACGTCATGCTGAACCAGCGCGTGATGGCCGGCATCGGCAACATGTTCAAGTCCGAGGTCCTGTTTCTCGCCGGCGTAGACCCGTTCGCGCCGGTGTCCGCGCTCGCGGACCCCGACCTGGAGCGGATCGTCGCCGTCGCCCGCGAGCAGCTCGGAGCCAACGTGATGACGCGGGCTCAAACGCTGAGCCGCTCGATAGAGAGAACAACGACGCGGAGCCTCGATCCGAACAGCCGGCTCTGGGTCTACGGACGTGGAGGGAAACGGTGCCGCCGGTGCGGCGGGGCGATCGAGTCGCGAAAGACCGGCATCGACGCCCGCCTCACCTACTGGTGCCCGCGATGCCAGCCGGCCCGAAGAGCTGGCGAATGAACGGCGCGCTCGTCACGTCACGTTCGGCTATCGCAATTTCGTAAGCGACTTGCACCTTTGCAAGTGGCTGCTGCGAACCGTGGTGTCACCTCACGCCCAAACCTTGCCGAATGAAGCGGTTGCGCACCCGAGCCGTGGCGTTCTTGTTGCACATCGCGTCGCCGGCGAGCCATGCTCCAGACTTTTCAGCGTTCTCCGGTCGTTTCGACGCGCCACGAACCGCCGGTCACGGTACCGGCGTTCCTGCACGACGCTGCACGGGACGGCATCGAAGTTTCCGTCGTCATGCCTTGCCTCAACGAGGCGGACACCGTCGCGACGTGCGTTCGAAAGGCACGCACGGCCATGGAGAGCGCCGGCATCGTCGGCGAGGTCGTGGTCGCGGACAACGGCAGCTCGGATGACTCGATCGCGATCGCGCGCGCCGCGGGCGCGAGGGTCGTGCCGGTGGCGGACAAGGGGTACGGCGCCGCGCTGATGGGCGGCATCACGGCCGCCCGCGGGCGGTTCGTGATCATGGGCGACGCGGACGACAGCTACGACTTCAGCGAAGTGCCGAAGTTCGTCAGCAGGCTCCGCGACGGCGAGGACCTCGTGCAGGGCTGCAGGCTGGCCTCCGGAGGAGGACGCGTGCTCCCCGGCGCGATGCCGCGCCTGCATCGGTGGCTTGGCAATCCGTTGTTCTCGCGCGTCGCGCGTCGCTGGTTCCGGGCGCCGGTACACGACATCTATTGCGGTCTTCGCGGGTTCACCAAGACGCTCTACGAAGGGTTAGATCAGCGGTGCACGGGCATGGAGTTCGCCACCGAGATGATCATCAAGGCGAGCCTCGCCGGCGCGAGAATCGGCGAAGTGCCGATCACGCTGCACCCCGACGGGCGCAAGAGCCACCCGCCGCATCTCAAGACGTTTCGCGACGGCTGGCGGACGCTGCGCTTCTTCTTGATGTGCTCCCCGCGTCGCCTGTTTCTGCTGCCCGGTCTCGTCCTGATCGCGCTCGGAATCGCCGGTTATACGGTCGCGATGCCCGGCATGACGATCGGTCGCATGACGTTCGATGCGCACACCCTGCTCTTTGCGAGCCTTGCGGTGATCTGCGGGTCCCAGAGCGTGTTCTTCGCCGCGATCGCGAAAACGTTCGCGATCACCGAAGGCGTTCTGCCGCATGACCCGCGGGTACAGCGATTCTCCAGGCTGCTGACGCTCGAACGTGGACTGCTCCTCGGCATCGCCGCGGGGCTCGTCGGCGGCGTGATGCTGCTCGCCGCGTTCAGCGAGTGGCGCGCCAGCGGCTTCGGACGTCTGGACTACGCGGCGACGATGCGGGTGGTGGTGCCGGGCGTCACGCTGGCGGTGCTCGGATACCAGATGATACTTGGCTGCTTCTTCATGAGTCTGCTGACGATGCGACGGCGATGAGGGAGACGGCAGCATTCGACGCCTGTGCGACGACGTACGACGCGGCGTTGAACCGCGGCATTTCGATCTCCGGCGAATCGAAGGAGTACTTCGTCCGCCGACGAATCGAGTGGCTGTCATACCGGCTGCGACAGCAGGGGTATCGTCCGGGACGCGTGCTCGATTACGGCTGCGGCACGGGAGGGAGCGCGCGTGCGCTTCTCGAGCATCTCGCGGTCGTGTCGGTCACCGGCGTGGACGTCTCGAGCGAGAGCATCGATATCGCGCGCAGTCAGTACGCCCAAGGCAACGTGCAGTTCAGCACGCTCGACGAATGGCAGCCCGCCGGCCAGTACGACCTCGCGTACTGCAACGGCGTGTTTCATCATATTGAACCGGCGTTGCGCGATCGCGCAGTCGCCTCCATCAGCCGCGCGTTATCGGCCGGCGGCTATTTCGCATTCTGGGAAAACAATCCCTGGAATCCAGGCACCCGGCTCGTCATGCGCCGCATCCCGTTCGACCGCGACGCGAAGATGCTGTCGGCATCGAACGCACGACGGCTGCTCGAAGGCGCAGGATTCGAGATCATCAGCACTGACTTTCTCTTTGTGTTTCCACGGGCGTTGGCGGCGCTGAGGCCGCTCGAGTCCACGCTCACGGGAGTGCCAGCCGGCGCGCAGTACATGGTGCTCTGCCGGCGCGCGTGACGTAGCCGTGCCTTTCAATCCGTACCTCGCCCTGGCATGCCTTGGCGGACTGCTGCTGGTGAGCCGCGCCGCCCGCATCGGCACGTGGGAGCCCGCTCGAATCGCTGCCGTCCTCGAAAGTCGGTGGGCACCGCCGGTCTTTGGACTCCTGACGATGGGTGCCGTGTGGTTTGTCTGGCGATCGCTCGGTGAGCCGGGCGTCGTCCACGACGAGCGTGCCTACCTTCTTCAGGCGGAGATCTTCGCGCGAGGGCACTGGACGGCGCCCCGGCCTCCCATTCCAGCGTTCTTCGAGCAGATGCACGTGTTCGTCGAACCCGCCGTTTTCGCGAAGTACCCGCCGGCACACGCGCTGATGCTCGTTCCCGGAATCTGGCTCGGCATGCCCGGCCTGATGCCCGCGTTGATGGCGGGCATTGCGGGCGCGCTGACGTTCTGGCTTGCGCGCCGGCTGTCGAATGTGTGGGTAGCGCTTCTGACATGGCTGTTGTGGACGAGCGCGCCCGCCACGCTGGCGTGGGCGACGTCCTATCTGTCGGAAAGCACGACAACCGTGATGTGGCTCGCCGCCGCATCGGCGACCGTTCTCTGGCTGGAGTCTGGAAAACAAGCGTGGCTGATCGCCGTCGCCGCAGCCCTCGCGTGGGGCTTCGATGCCAGACCGCTGACGATGCTCGCGCTCGCCGTGCCGCTCGGTGTCGTCGTCGTTCGCAGGCTCATCGAGACCCGCACATGGCGAACCGCGGCCGTCCCTGTCCTGGTCGGAACCGCGCTGTTGACCATTGGTCCGGTGTGGAATCAGCAGACGCTCGGAGACTGGAGGGCTGATCCTTACCCTCTCTATTCACGAACGTACTTTCCCTTCGACAAGCCAGGGTTCGGCGTCGATCCTGCGCCGCCGCTGCGGCCACTGCCGTCGGAGCTCCTGCCGATGGACAGCTGGTCGCGAGAAGTACATGCCGCCTATCTGCCTGCTGCAGTCCCGATCGAGCTGGCGCAGCGCATTCGGGCACTCCTCTCTTCGGTCGCCGTCGGATGGCGAGTGCTGATCTGTGCGCTGCTGATCGGGTCGGTGGCGCGCGCCCGAGGAGCGGCGCGCTTCGCGGTCCTGTCCGCTGTCAGCCTGCTGGTCGCGTATCTGGCGTTCGCGCACCCACCCGGGTGGGTCGTGTACTATTTCGAGCTCTTGCCGGCGCTGCATTTCCTCGCGGCCGGCAATCTCGTTCGGTTGCTCAGTCAATCGAAACGATTGAGCCTCGCAGACGGTCAGTCGATCTCGCCGCTCGTCGCGAGGTCGTCGGCGCTCGCAGCGTTGCTGCTGCTGCCGTTCTGCGTGAGCGATCTCGTGCGCATTCGCACGTCGATCGATCTGCGGAACGAGTTCAACCGGCGTGCAGACGACGTCATCCGACGCGCGCCTCCGCATTCCATTCTCTTCGTTCGCTACTCGCCGTCTCACGACCCGCACCGGGCCATCACATCCAACGAGGCGGACCTGCCATCGGCGCGATCGTGGGTGGTCTACGACCGCGGCGCCGACAACGAGCGGCTGCTCGCGCTCGCGCCCGATCGCCAACCGTACGTGCTCGACGCATCAACATTCCGGCTCGAACGGTTATCTGAGACCGCGGCGCCTCGTGGCCGGTGCGCGCGACGTACTCGACGTAGGAACCGGGGTAGGCGTGCGGCTGCGCCTCGACGCCGCTCTCGCCGCCCAGCTCGAGGACGCGGTTGCTGAGCCCGCGCAGGAACTCGCGATCGTGGGACACGAACAGCATCGTGCCCTCGAAGTCCTCGAGCGCGTCGAGCAGCATCTCTTTCGTCGCCAGATCGAGATGGTTCGTCGGCTCGTCGAGCACGAGAAAATTCGGCGGGTTGAGCAGCATGCGCGCGAGCACGAGCCGCGTCTTCTCGCCGCCCGAGAGCGACCGGATTTTCTTGTCCACCTCGTCGCCCGAGAACTGGAACGCGCCCGCGAGGTTTCTCAGCACGCCGATCGATTCGTCGGGGAAGTCCTTGCGCAGCTGCGCCTCGATCGTGAGATCGGGATCGAGCAGGTCGAGCGACTGCTGCGCGAAATAGCCCATGACGAGGCTCGCGCCGAGCTTCACGCGGCCGGCGTCGGGCGCGAGCTGCCCCGCCACCATCTTCAGCAGCGTCGACTTCCCCGCGCCGTTCTTACCCATCACGCACCAGCGCTCGCCGCGGCGGACGAGCATGTTGAGGCCGTCGTGGACGACGCGGCGGCCGTATCGCTTGGTGACGCCCTCGAGGACGGCCACCTGATCGCCGGATCGCGGCGGCGCGCGGAAGTCGAACTTCACGACGCGCCGCTTCTTGGGCAGCTCGATCCGCTCGATCTTCTCGAGCGCCTTCACGCGGCTCTGCACCTGCGCCGCTTTCGCGGCGTGCGCCGCGAAGCGCTCGATGAAGCGCTGCTCCTTGGCGAGCATCGCCTGCTGGCGCGCGTACGCGGCCTCGCGGTTCGCCTCGCGGACGGCGCGCTCGCGCTCGTAGAAGTCATAGTTGCCGGAGTAGGTCGTGATCTCCCCGCCGTCGATCTCGGCGATCTTCGTCACGACGCGGTTCATGAACTCGCGGTCGTGCGACGTCATCAGCAGCGCGCCGTCGAGCGACTTCAGGAAGCTCTCGAGCCAGATGATCGACTCGATGTCCAGATGGTTCGTCGGCTCGTCCATCAGCAGGACGTCCGGGCGCCCGAGCAGCACGCGCGCCATTGCGACGCGCATCTTCCAGCCGCCCGAGAGCGCGCCGACGTCGCCGTCGACCCGTTCGTCGTCGAAGCCGAGCCCGTGGAGCACCTCGCGGGCCTGCGCCTCGAGCGCGTAGCCGCCCAGATGGTCGTACTCCTCCTGCACCTCGCCGAAGCGCGCGAGGATGCGATCGAGATCGGCGGCCTTCGCCGGATCGGCCAGGTCGTGCTGCAGCCGCTCGAGCTCGTGGTGCAGATCGCCGACGCGGCCGCTGCCGAGAATCGCTTCGTCGAGGACCGAGCGGCCCGCCATCTCTTCGACGTCCTGCCGGAAATATCCGATCGTCGTGCGCTTCGGCACCGACACGTCGCCTTCGTCGGGCGCCTCCTCGCCGACGATCATCCGGAACAGCGTCGTCTTCCCGGAGCCGTTCGGGCCGACGAGGCCGACCTTCTCCCCGGCATTCAGCTGGAAGGCGGCGTCGACGAAGAGCACCTGGCGGCCGTACTGCTTGCTGACGTTGGAGAACGAGATCATCGATGGATCGATTGTACGTGCGGGACGGCCTTCAGGCCGGTCTGCACCTACTCGATCTTCACGCGAAGCTCAGCACCGAAGAGCATCGTGCGATCGTTGTCGCGCGCGGCCCACTTCAGCAGCGTCGCGACCGACCGCTGAAGCCGCGCGTCCGAGACGACGTGGCCGTTCGCCGACACGCGGATCGGCTGCGCGAAATCGACGACGTGCGGCGAGAGCAGCACCGTCAGCTCCGAGACGCCGCGCGTCGTCAACGCGATCTCGTTGCCGCGCCGCACGGCGTCCACGCGGCCCGAGGGGCGCGAGCGGCCGAACAGATCCTTGCCGTGATTCGGGCCGGCGCCGGAGAACACGTTGAGGTCGGGTTCGAGGCGCGGCTCGGTGGACGCCGCAGGCTTCAACCGATCGATCACGATCCAGTGCGCGCGGCTCGGCAGATCGCGATCTGAAGCCTCCCAGGTGAGCTTCTGCGGATACGGATCCCGCGGGTGCTCGCGGACGAACGTCTCGAACACCTCCTTCAGATCCGGCCACCACGCCGTGTTGTGCGCCGCTTCGGGCCGCGGGTGATAGTCCAGCGTCACGCCGCTGCCGCGCAGGTGTCCGACGTACGGCTCGACGAAGCGGATTGGATACATCGGATCCTGGCCGCCGTTGACGACGAAGAACGGCTTGTCGAGGAGGTTGGTCGGAAACAGATCCGTGTCCACGCCGACACGCTCGTTGGCGAGCACCATCAGGAAGCCGTTGAGCGGCAGGAAGCTCGCGAACGGCGTCGTGTCGCGCATCGCGAAGTAGTAGAGGCCGGTGGCGCCGTCGGAGACGCCGGCCATCGCGACGCGGTTCTCGTCGACGTTGTAGGTGCGCTTGAGGCCGTCGAGAATCGCGTCGACGTTCTCGAGCTGCGCGCGGCTCCACCACGGCGCGTCGCGCCATCCGGCGGGCAGCACGTAAATCTGCTCGGCGCCCGCGAGCGCGCCCACCCCGCCGTTGCCGCGCGCCTGGCTCGTCTCGCGCATCAGGATGCCGCCGTGCAGCTGCACGCGGACCTGATACTTCCGCGACGGATCGTAGTCGTCCGGGACGTTCAGATCGTAGAAGAACTCGCCGAGAATCGATCGGCGCTGCAGCCGCACGATGCCGCGCTTCACGTGTTTCGCGTAGTGGCGCCCGCGCTCGAGCCGCGCGAGCGCCTCGTCGAACGCGACGCCGGACGCCGCGACCCCCTGCGCGGCCTTCGCCGCCGCGTCGGGATTCTTTGCTTCCCAAAACGATTTGAATGCGCCGTCGACCGTCGGCGGCGCCGCCGCAGCCGATGCGAGGAGCGCGGCGGCGATCGCCGCGGATGCGGCCGCGCGCGCAAGGCATCGATGCACGTCGTGGACTATACCGCCGCCGGCGCAGCGCTCGGCATCGGCGTGATCGTGACGGCGGCGTTGTAGTCCGGCTCCATCGAATCGGGGTCGATCGCGGCCGCCGAGAGCAGCGCGTTCCCTTCGGGCCAGTAGACCTCGACATTGCCCGCCCGAATCGGCGACGACCGGAGGCGTCCGGCGAAGGTTCCGCACGCCGACTGCAGCTCCACGGCGTCGCCCTCGCGGAGCCCGAGGTCGCGCAGATCGTCGGCGCTGATGAAGATGTCGCGCCGTCCCGCGCCGGTGAGCGGATCGACCTCGCGCTGCACCATCGAGTTGAACTGCTTGCCGCGGCGCGTCGAGAGCCGGAACCTGCGCCCCGGATCGCCGCCCTCCGCCGCGCCTTCCACGGCGTCGCCGCCGACGTGCGATCCCCGGAGCGACACGGCAGCGAAATGCGCCTTGCCGTCGGGGGTGGCGAAGCCTCCGTCGGCGTACAGCGTCCGGCCGCCCCACTGCACCTGATCGCCTTTGGCGCGCAGCGTCTCGATGCCTGAGTACAGCGGAACGGCGCGCGCGATCTCGTCGCGGATCTGCTGCGCGCTCTCGAAGCGGATCGCCGCGGCGCGATCCGGGAACGCGCGCGCCATCGCCTCGCCGAACGCCCACCACTCGGGACGCGCGGATCCGATCCGGCGGCCCGGAATCTCGGGCGAGAAGATGATCCGCCGCTCGGTGGATGTCTCGGTGCCGCCGCCTGGTGATTCGTAGCGCGTCGCCGCCGGCAGCAGCACGACGTCGCCCTCGCCGTCGAGGAGCATCGACGACGACACGACGATGTCGTGGTGGATGCGAAGGCGCGGTCGCACCAGCGCGCGGCACGATCGATCTTCGTCGGGCATCGTCTCGAGGAAATTGCCGCCGACGATCCAGAAGAGATCGACGTCGCCCGCCGCCGAGCGATCGATCATCTCCGACGCCGTCCAGCCGGGCGTCGCCGGCGGCTCGAAGCCCCACACCTCCGCCCACCGCGCGCGAGTCTGCGCGTCGATCTTCGGCACGCCGCCGACTTCGGCGCCGCCCTGTACGCCGGAATGGCCGCGAATCGGCACGAGCCCGCGGTTGGCGCGGCCCGGCAGCCCGCGCGCGAGCCCGACGTTGACGAGCGCCTTGATCGTCTCGACGCCGTGCGTGTGCTGCGTGAGCCCCATCGACCAGATGAGCACGGCGTTCGGCCGCTCGACGAGCAGCCGCGCGAAGGCCTGCATGCGGTCGCGCGCGGCGCCGCTCTCACGCTCGAGATCGTCCCAGCCGGCGGCGAGCGCGCGGTCGCGCGCCGCCTCGAAGCCGGACGTGCGCTCGCGCACGAACGCCTCGTCCACGCCGTTCGTCTCGATGAGCGCGCGAAGGACGCCGACGAGAAACGCGAGATCGCCGCCGGTGTGGACGTCGAACCAGTCGTCGGCGAGCGGCGTGCCGAAGAGCGCGCTGGAGGCGATCGACGGAATCCAGTAGCGCTCGAGCCCCGGCTCGCGGTACGGGTTCACGACCGCAACGCGCGCGCCGTTCTGCTTCGCGTAGTGGAAGTACTTCGTCGTCACCGGCTGGTTGTTGGCGGCGTTCGATCCGAACAGCACGATGAGATCCGCGTGCAGCCAGTCCACGTAGCTGCACGTGGACGCGCCGTAGCCGAGCGTCGACTTCATCGCGGCGGTGGATGCGGCGTGGCAGAGCCGCGCGGAGTTGTCGACGTGGTTCGTGCCGAGGAAGCGCGCCGCCTTCTGCGCCGCGTAGTAGACCTCGTTCGTGATCCCGCGCGAGGTGAGATAGAACGCGGCGCGCCGCGGATCGGTCGCGCGCAGCGCGGCGCCGATGCGATCGAGCGCCTCGTCCCACGAGACGACGCGGAAGCCGCGGTCGCCGCGGCGGCGCACCATCGGTTCCCCGAGGCGGCCGAGCGCGCGCAGATCGTGCGACGTGCGGCCCGCGAGCGCATCGACGTCGGCGAGCACCGCCAGATCGAGCGCGGGCGCCGTGTTGAGCCGCATCAGCTCCAGCCGCACCATGCAGAGGTGGACGCCGTCGAGCGTCCAGTCGGAGAGGCCCGACGTGCCGAGCGCGCAGCCGTCGCAGACGCCGTCGTTCAGAATGCGCCAGGCGAACGGCAGCTGATCGCGGTTCTCCCATGCGACGGTGAGCATTTCGCGGTAGTGGCGAGGCTTCTGGCGCCCGAGGCCGAACATGTCACTCTCCGTCGGAGGTTCCGCTGTCCGCAGCGATGCGCTCGGGATGCGCGTAGATGTTGAACGCCTCTCCGCGTACGAACCCGACCAGCGTGACGCCGTAGGCCTCCGCGAGCTCGATGGCCAGCGTGGACGGCGCCGACACGGCGGCGACGATCGGGATGCCGGCGTAGATCGCCTTCTGCACGATCTCGAACGACGTGCGGCCGCTCACGAACAGCAGAAAGTCGCCGAGCGGCAGCTCGTCACGCATCAGCATGCGGCCGACGATCTTGTCCACGGCGTTGTGCCGCCCGACGTCCTCGGCCGCGTCCACGAGCGTCCCGCCTCGCGCGAACAGCCCCGCGGCGTGAAGGCCGCCCGTGTCGTCGAACACGAGTTGCCGCGTTCGCAGCCGCGCGGGCAGCGACGTAATCGCGGACGCCGGGATCGTCCACCGAGCGTGCACCGGCGCGGCATACGCCGCGAGCGATTCGATCGTTCGCCTGCCGCACACGCCGCAGGAGGACGACGTCGTCACCTGACGCCGATCCGCGATGAGCCGGTCGATGTCGGCTGCCGATCCGTTCGCGAGCGTGACGTTGACGATGTTCTCCACGCGCGCCTCACCACCGTCGTCGCGCGGCGCGCCGGTCGGAACGCGTCGGGCATCCGTGCAGTGCGCGATCGGATCTCGAGCGGCTCCTCGGTGGCCGCTTGATCGCGCCCGCGCGTGCGCTCCGCGCCCCGCACCTTGACGACGGCGACCGGCCGCTGCGCGTCTGGATTCACGACCCGATCTTACAGGCGCGCGCGATGATGCGCGAAGACGCGCGCGACGAAGCGCCCGCGTGAGACGGGATCGGCCAGCTGGCGTTCATCCGCCACTGGGAGGTCCGGAAACCGCGCCGTCAGGGCGGCGGCAAAGAGCCCCAGCGTGCGTTCTTCGAGGACCGATTGATCGCCGGCGCCGGGCAGCCGATGGACCGGCACGTCGAGGCCGCAGCTCGGCGAGCCGGCCTTCAGCACGTAGCCGTCGAGGCCGCTCGAGGCGAGCGCGTCGACGCGCCGCGCCGAGAGCCCCGTCATCGCATTCGTGAGATCGTCGCGGACACGGTCCGTGATCAACACGAGCCGGCCGTCCGCGCCGCGGGCGAGGTTCATCGGCTCGCGCGGCGTGCCCAGGCCGGCTTCGACCTCGGGGCAGACGGGCACCCATTCCACGCGCGGGCCGAGGATGTCGGCGAGCCACGCGTCGCGCTTGTCGCCGCCGTCGTAGCGGACGCGCTCGCCGAGCAGGCACGCCGACACGCCGATGCGCGGCCGATCGCTCACGCTATCATTCTACGCATGAGCAACCGCAAACCGGCGTCGCTCGGCGCGCGGATCGAGGACTTCTCGACCGCCGTCACCAAATGGAGCGGCACCAGCACCGCCTTCGCGCTCGCGATGCTGATCGTCGTCGTCTGGGCGATCGTCGGTCCGGTGTTCCATTTCTCCGACACGTGGCAGCTCGCGG
>QHWK01000353.1 GCA_003223775.1 Acidobacteriota bacterium | reverse complement strand
CACGCGATCGGGGTATGCCGCTGTGAATTGCGCCGACGTTGCAGCGGTGACCCCGTCGACGGTGGCCGTGACGCGCGCCTCACCGACGGTGGTGCTCGTGATCGTCGCCCGTGCCGTGTTGCTGCCGTCCGCCTCGATGGCCGCCGGCGTCACCGTGCCGAGTGTCGTCCTGAACGCGACGAGCCGGCGTCCGGACGGCAGGTTGGAAGCCACTGTGGCGGTGACGAGGATAGTGGACATGCCGTCGGCCGGCGCGGACCCGCTGGTGTTGACGGTGACGACATCGGACGGGTTCGCCGACGTGAAGTTCACGGTGAACTCGAACGGCAGGTCGTACGCGGTCACGCGCACGCGTGCGGATCCGACCGTCTTGTCACTCTGCAGTTCCACGGTGGCCCTGCCCGTTGCATCGGCGACCACGCTGACCGAGCGGCCGCTCCCCTGTCCCGTCGCGATGAGGGTGCCTGCCGAGGTCTCGAACTTGAACGTGCGCTGCTGCGTCGTGCCGCCCGGACGTTTCAGCATCGCGGTGATCGCGGCGGACGAGAAACCGTCCGCGGGGATGGACGTGCGGTCGACCGCCACGTCGAAGACATCCGACTGCCTCAGCGCGACGAACGCTATCTGGAAATCCTGCACCGTGTCGAGCGCCGTGATGCGCACGTACGCCGTCCCCGGTGAATCGCTGCGCAGTTCGGCGACGACGACGCCGCTCGCGCCGGCAGTGAGCGTGACGGAGCGCGACAGCGTCTGGCCCGAGGCGACAAAGGTGCCCGTCGACGTCTCGAACTTTACGGCGCGCTGATCGACGGTCCCGAGGCGCTTCAGCGTGACCATGATCACCGACGTCGAGAAGCCGTCCGCCGGCACCGAGTAAGTGCTGACGGAGAGGTCGTACACCTGATCGCGCGTGAGCTGGACGAACTGCACCGACGCGGTACGCAGGATGGTGGCCACCGACACATCGATGCGCGCCGTCGTCGCCGTCGTCGAGCTGCGCAGTTCGACGACCGCCTTGCCGCTCGAATCGGCCGTGACGGAGATCGTCGTGCCCTGCTGACCATCGGCGATGAGCGTGCCGGCGGTCGTCGCGAACGTGACCGTCCGCTTGTCATAGTCGGTGCGCGGATCGATCTGCGCCGTGACGGTCGCGCGCGAGATGCCATCCGCCGGCATGGATGTCGCGGAGAGCGTGACGCTCAGCACCTCGTCGGCGAGCGTCGGTGAGAGCAGGTAGTCATCCGGCCTGTGGCACGCTGTTGTCGCCACGGTCGCGACCGCGAGGACGCACAGCAGCAGGGGTTTCACCGCGACACCCCGCGCAGGATGTCGAGGTCGAGCGAGAACGACGCGTACCATGTGGCCGCGGCGCTCTTCTGCGTGACGAGCGGATTGGGATCGGCCTGCTGAAAGACGAGCACACCGGCCCCGCCGCGCAGCGACGAAGTGACGCGATAGCCGGCGCCAAGGACCAGCGACTGGTGCCAGAACAGATCCGATCTTGTGCGGTTGTTCTCGTCGGCGATACTCGAGATCGTGAGACCGACGGTCAACGCGAGCCGTCGGCTAAGGCCGGCGCCGTTCAGCGGGGCGTCCTTGTTGATCGGTCGGAAGTAGATGTTCGTGCCGACATAGAGAGCGCCGATGCTGATGTCGCCGGCGAACAGCACGCCGGCATCGACGCTGGCGTAGTTCTTCCATGCCGTTCGGCCGTCGGCGAACTTCGTCACCGTCTCCGAGCGTTCGCCGCGGGCGACGAAGCGCACGCGGTACGCGTGGCCCGGCTTCAGCAGCGCGTTCACGAGCACGAGAAACGTGTCGTCCGCCGTCGACGGCGCGTCGGGCTGCCATCGGGCCCCACCCTGCGGCAGCCAGATGAGCGCCGACAGATCGCCCGATGCGGGCACGGCGGCGAACTGGACGTCGAGATTCGTCGTACCGACCGGCGGCCGTCCGGTGATGAAGAAGGGGATGTCGAACGGCAGCACGCGATCGAAGGCACCGGCTGCGAGATCAACGGCGACACGCGCGATCGGCGAAGTGGCCGCCGGCGGAGCGGCGCTATCGATGTTCTGGGTGTTCGCGACCGATGGCGCCGCACCGGTCAGCAGCACCGCCGCAATCCACACCAGTCGCATCGGCAACACGTTCGCAGGGAGTGTTTAGTTCGACCTCCCTCAGATGTCGCAAATGCTGTGCCGATGAACGGGACGCGGAACGCCCGCGTTGAGACACCGTGCCCGGAATCTCACTCCGAAATATCGTGGCCGGCAACCAATCTTTCGAGCACGCGCACCAGCGCGCCGCAAGCGAGATGCGGCGCGGGCTGCGCAATGCTGCGACGCATCAGAATCCGCGCGGTCGCCTTGGAGCAGTCGCTCCAACTCGGGGAGATCTCCCGGCTTGACCATGTGCGCATCGATCGCAAGAGCGTCTGCGACTGGGTATCGATCGTCTCGAGCAGTTCGAGAGTGGCCGCATCCGGGTTGCTCTTCCGCAACACGGACCGAACCCGCTGGTCATGCCCGAGTCCGGACGATTCAACGTGCAACAACCGTGAGTCGATCGAAGTTGATGATCGAGTTGTACGCAAAGGCGGCTGGCCCACAAAGGTCTTCGCCCGGCGCCTCCGGTACTCCGGAGATCCGTCCCGCAATTCCGGATCCTTCGGTGGCCCTCTATATCCCCTAGTGCCTACCCATCTCCCGCATCCCATGGCAGCAGGCAGGTTTGAAGGGCGCGCCGCACGCGTCTGATGTGGAACGGCCGGTGCTACCACTCCGCGTAAGGCATAGCGCGGTGGAACGTGACGTGGAAATCCGGCGATGACCTCGTTTGCCGCCATGCTCCTGCTGACTGCTGTACTACAGACGCCGGTGAACCCCGCCGACGTCGAGGCGCGCTTGTGGGTCGCGCGACAGGCGCTGCGTCTCGGCCGCGTCGATGAAGCAGAAGGCGGCTTTCGCTCGGTACTGCGGGAACATCCGGAGGATGTTGACGCCCGGATCGGCCTCGGCATGGTCCTGACGAGGACGGGCGATTGGCAGGGCGCGCTGGAAGTGCTAAGGCCGGCCGAACAGACCGCGGGAGAGAATGCGGACCTGTTCAGCGCGCTGGCCCGCGCGTATCGCAGCGGCGGTGACGATCAGCGGGCGCTGGAGTACTTCAGCCGCGCGAGGACTCTTGCGCCCGACGATCCTGACGTCGCTCTGGGCTACGAAGCCGTCGCCCGCTCGTACGGCCATTGGATCGCGGTGGAGGGCTTCGAACAGAGCGGAGCGGCGGACGACGTGGGTTCCGGATCGATCACGGTCGACGTGCGGGTGATGCCGCGGCTGCACCTCGAGGCCATGGGCCGCGCGCAGAAAGGGTCCGGCTACTCCGACGCGGCCGGCGGCGCGGGCGGCGTATGGCATGCCGGGCGGGCGACGACTGTTGCATGTCGCGCGATCGGTGGCTCGGGCAACGTCGCGCTCCCTGCCAGCGACGTCGCCGGCGATGTGGTGCATTACGCCGCTCTCGTCGAGATCGGGGCCAGCATCCGCCGCTTGACCTTCACCGACGCCGATGTCGTCGCGGCGTCTCCGGTGATCGCGTGGATTCCAAATGACTTCTGGCGTCTGGATGCCCGCTACACCTACTCCCGATCCGCGTTCGATGCCACCGGCAGCAGCAAGGGCGATAACTCGGTCATGCTGCGAGAAACCTGGCAGGGCTGGCGGCGCGCAGCCGTGCAGGCCACCTATGCGTACGGGATTGAGAGCTTCGAGGATCTGACGGCCGACCGCATCAATTCGCTTGGCGCGACGACGCTGGCGGCCGGACTGCGGATCGACGTGCCGTCGCTGGCGCGCATCACGGCCACGTGGGAGCACCAGTGGCGATCGAAGGACACCAGAATCGATCGGTTCGCGGTGTCGATCGTTCAGGCCATCCCATGACAGATCTCGTAGTCCATTTCGAATCGATCGCGCTCTGGGCCGTCGCCGTGGGTACCGGTGTCGCCCTGGCGCTGATGCTGGCCGTCATCGTCGAGCGAATCGCGCTTGCGGCGAACGACGCGCGTCTCCGACGCATCGAGCGGCACTACGGCCCGCTGATCGCGCGCGCGCTCGACGGCGACCAGGGCGCCACGCGGCAACTCGCGTCCAGCCCGTCACGCGACCGATTCAACGTCGCCAGGCTGCTGATCACGCCGCTCATCGTCGATCGCGATCCAGAGCGCATCGCCACGACTCGCGCGATCGTACGCGCGATGTCGCTGGCGCCGGTGGCCGACGGGCTGCTGCGAAGCCACTGGTGGTGGCGCCGCGCGCTCGGACTCCGGGCAATCGGGTTGCTCCAGATGATGGACCGCACCGGGGCGGTCGTGGCCGCGCTGGAGGATTCGAACGCTGATGTCCGGAACGCGGCCCTGGATGCCCTCGCCGACATGCAGGATCCAGCGGCGCTCCCGGCGATTGCGGCGCATCTGCACAACGCGTCCCTGCGCCGCGGACCGCGTGCCGCCGCCATTGCCGCGTTCGGGTCGCGGTGCGAAGCGTTGCTGCTCGACCTGTCATACGTCGATGCCGGGCACCGTCTCAACTACGCGCGGGCGCTGGCTATCTGCGGCACCGGGCGGTCACGCCCGGCGCTGTGCGAGTGGACCGCGGACCCCCGGGTTGAAGTGCGGGCGGCTGCGTTTGAAGCGCTCGGGCATATCGGCCTCGACCCGTCGTCGGCGTCTCTGGCCATCGGCGCGCTCGACAGCGGCGACGTCGCCGTGCGGGCGATGGCCGCCGGCGCGCTCCATGACTGGACTGGCGACGGGCACGCGGCCCGCCATCTCGGTCAGCATCTCGACGACGCCTGGACGGTCGCCGTGCGTGCGGCGCGGTCGCTTCAGTCGATGCGTGAGCCGGGCCTCGCCGAACTGCAGGTCCGCGCAGCGCGTCAGGACCTGGCCGGTGCCCTCGCGCGCCAGATGCTGTGGGAAGCGGAGCTCCATCGGTGAGTCCGGCGGTGGTGGCAACGGCGTTCACCGTCATGGTGATCGCCTATTTCGTGGTCTGGAACCTGTCACAGTTCCTGATGGCCGGTGCGGCGGCGCTGCAACTCTGGCGGTACCAGCGGCGGCGGACTCCCCGCAATCGGGCGCTCGTGGCCAACCTCGCGTCACCCCCGCTCGTGTCGATCGTCGTGCCGGCTCACAACGAAGGCCTCACGATCGTCGAGTCTGTCCGCGCGCTGCTCGCGCTCGATTACGAAGCCCGCGAGATCGTCATCGTCAACGACGGCTCGTCCGACGACACGTTGTCACGCCTCCAGCACACGTTTCAGCTCGTCTCCGCTCCGGTGGCCTTCGAGCAGCCGCTCAAAACCGCGGCGGTTCGAGGTGTGTTCCGATCGGTGGCAGAGCCGGCCCTGATCGTGATCGACAAGGAGAGCGCCGGGTGCAAAGCGGATGCGTGCAACGCCGGGATCAACGTCGCGTCCGGTGGACTGGTGCTCATCATCGACGCCGATACGATGCTCGAGCCGGATGCGCTGAGCCGTGCCGTGCTGCCGTTCCTCGAAGACGCGACGACCGTTGCGGTCGGTGGGTATGTGGCCATCGCCAACGGATCCCACATCGAAGGCGGCCGCGTCGCCGACGTCAGAATGCCGCGGAGCTGGTGGGCGCGTTTTCAGATCCTCGAGTACATGCGCAGTTCCCTCCTCTTCAGGGTCGCCTGCGCGGCACACAACGGGCTCACGATCATCTCGGGCGCATTCGGACTGTTTCGCCGGGACGCGGTGATCGAGGTCGGAGGGTACGATCACACGGCGATCGGCGAAGACATGGACCTGACGCTCCGCCTGCAGTATGCGTTTCGATCGCGAAGGCTGCCGATCCGGATCGGATTTGTTCCGATTCCCGTCTGCTGGACGCAGGGACCGGAGGATCGCCGGTCGTTGTGCGCGCAGCGGTGTCGCTGGCGTCGCGGGTTGCTGCAGGTGCTGTGGCGGCATCGCCGTGCCATCGCGAACCCGCGCATGGGCATCGTGGGCATGGTGGTGCTTCCCTATACGATCGTCTTCGAAGGGCTGGGCCCGCTGCTCGAGGTGTCCGGCTACGCCATCACGACTGCGGCCGCGCTCATCGGCGTGGTCAACTGGAGTCACTTTCGCGTGACGATGGCCGTGTCCCTCCTCTTTGGCGCGGCGACGACGCTTA
>QHWK01000891.1 GCA_003223775.1 Acidobacteriota bacterium | reverse complement strand
CCGCACGTCGACATCTCGCTCCAACGTCTGAAACCCTTGGGCATCGACGGTGATGTGGTACGGATTCGGCGGCAAATTGCTGAAGACGTAGCGGCCGGCCGCATCCGTGGACGCGGTCCGCGAAAAGCCGCTGACCGGATTGCTGATCCGCACCTGAACGGCCTGCATCACACCGCCCGTCGGATCCTTCACGGTCCCTTGTACCGTCCCGGCGCCGCCCAGACCCTGCGCGAAGGACGGCGAAGCCACGACCGAGAGGAACATCAGGGCGACCACAACACGTAAAAACCCGCAAGCCCGCGACATCAACATGGCGCCTCGTTTCGGAACAGTCCTGTTCAAGGGGCGACGCTAGCAACGAGCATGGACCGCGGCCACAACAAGCCAATGAACGGTCGGCTCGGTCCAACGGACGTCCTCGCGAGAACGGTGAATGGCGATGCCGTGTCACCCTCGGCGGGCACGTAGAGTCCCTGCAGCCCACGCGTTTTCATTGATAATGGCTGTGAAGCGCCTGCGCGTAGGCGCTTCCATCGATTGGTCTGCAACGACCATTCATTGGGCGAAACGAGCCGGTCGCTGCCTTCCGGTTAGCAACAGTCCCAGACAGGCGTACGGTGACGACCACCTTGAACGTCGGCGAGCTGCTGAACCTGGTCGGGCTCAGTACGGGCGTCGTGCTCTACGCGATGCTCCTCGCCATGGTCGTCCGCGCTGCCCGGACGCCGGGACTCCGATCCCGTTTCGATCCGCTGCTGCTCCTGACATCGGTCCTCGGCCTCGTGTGGAATTTGTGCGCGCTGGCCTTGTACGAGCTGCCACGAACGGGCTTCCACGGTCCGTTTCCGTGGATCGCAGCGCTCGGGTTCGCCGCACTCGGCTTTCTGCCTGCCGTGGTGGTGCATTCAGTTCTGCGTGACGAGCGCCATGCGGTTCGAGGAGCCGCAATGCTTGCGCTTGCAGTCGTGGCATACGCCGTCAGCGGCGTCGCGGCTCTCTTGCATGTCCATGCGGCCATCACCGCTGCTTTGGTCCCCTCATCACCCGGCATGCGACTCCTGACGTATACATTCGTCGGACTGGTGGTGCCGTTGGTCGGCGTCACACGAGGCCGAGCGGGCGCCGGACGCGCGTTGTGGGCCGCCGCCCTGGCGACGTTTGCCGTGTCGGCCCTGCACCTGAGCCAGCTGCACCGTGGCGAGGCGTCCTGGCCCGTGGAACTGGTCGGACATCACGCGTCCGTACCGCTGGCCTTCGCCATCCTCTATCAGGACTATCGCTTTGCCTTGGCGGATCTGTTCCTGAAGCGCGCCTTGTCCCTCCTTGCGATCGTCACGGTGGCATTCGCCGCCATCGCGACGTTCGGCGTGCGATCGGCGGCGTTCGCGCAATTCGTTCAAAGCGATCCGAGACAGATGACCGTGCTGGTGACGCTCTGGGTCGCCACCGCACTGCTGTATCCCGTTCTCCGCAGGACGACGACATGGTTCGTCGACGCCGTCGTGCTCCATCGTCCCGATTACCGATCGTTGCGGACGACCGTGGGCCATGTGGCGCAGGACACCGACGACGTCGAGACAAGATTCTCTCGGCGGCACCCGGCTGCCGACACCACCCGCGACCTGCGTCACCATTCCGACGACCGATCAACCGCTGTTCATCCTTGCGATTGGCCAATTGAGTGCCGGCCGCCGGTTGCTGTCCGACGACCTGGCGACGTTGGAGTCGATTGCCGTGCTCGTCGCACGCCGCATCGACGCGATCCGCCTCACGAACGAACGATACAACCGCGAAATTCGCGAACAGGAAATCGGCAAGCTGGCCACAGAAGCGGAGCTGCGCGCGCTACGCGCGCAGATTAATCCGCACTTTCTGTTTAATGCGCTGACGACGATCGGATATCTGATTCAGACGGCGCCGCCGCGCGCCTTGGAGACCCTGTTGCGGTTGACGTCGCTGCTGCGCGGCGTCCTCCGATCGGAGGGTGAATTCACCACGCTCGGACGCGAACTCGAAATCGTCGAAGCGTACCTCGACATCGAGCGTGCGCGGTTCGAGCATCGCCTGAGCGTGACGATCGACGTACCATCGCGGCTTCGGAATGTTCGCCTGCCGCCCTTGCTGCTCCAGCCGCTCGTGGAAAACGCGGTCAAGCACGGAATCGCGCAGAAGCAAAGCGGCGGTCAGGTCGTGATCCGCGCGAGAATCGAGCGGACCGACACCGATCAGCGGCAGTTGGCACTCACCGTTGAGGACACCGGCGCCGGCGCATCCCCTCAAGCGCTCGAACGGGGACGTGCGTCCGGCGTGGGCCTGCGCAACGTGGAGCGTCGGCTGGAATGCCAATACGGTCCGGCAAGCTCAGGTCGATTCAGACCTCGCCCGACGCAGGCACCGTCGTCGAGATCCGTATGCCGGTGGCGGTCAAAATCGCCACGACAGATGTTCATCAGGTTGTGTCGTGAGCGCGCCGCTTCGAGTCGTCGTCGCCGACGACGAGCGTCCTGCGCGGTCATTCCTCGTCTCGCTGCTTCGCTCCTTTGAGGACGTCGCCGTCGTGGGCGAGGCCGCGTCCGGAAAGGACGCCGTCGCGCTCATCGAGAAGGAGCGGCCGGATCTGGCGCTGCTCGACTGGCAGATGCCGGAACTCGATGGAATCGGCGTCGTCCGGATGCTGAAGAAGGACGCGATGCCCCTGGTGGCCTTCGTCACAGCGTACGACGAGTACGCCGTACGCGCGTTCGAAGTCAATGCGGTCGACTATTTGCTCAAGCCGGTCGAGAAGGCGCGACTCCGCGAAACCGTAAATCGGGCCCAGGAGCGCATCGAACACGCGGAAATCGTCGCTGAACAAGCGTCGCACGTGGGCGCGGCGATCGACACCTACGAGACGTTGGCGAAGCCGCCGTATCTTGAGCGCATTCCGGTTCGCCGACGTGAAGACGTGGTGATCGTGCCGGTCCAACAGATCGCGTCTATCGTGGCCGACGGCGAGCTGCTGCACATCACGACGGTCCAGAAGGAA
>QHWK01000352.1 GCA_003223775.1 Acidobacteriota bacterium | reverse complement strand
TCTCGTTCGCGATGCTCGCGCTGATGATCACGACGCGCTCGGCGCCGTTGCGGTCCTCGCTGGTGAAATCGCGGCCGTCGAGCAGGGGAATGCCGAGCGCCGCGAAGAAGCCAGGCGACACCGATCGCGAGCGCGCGCGTGGATCTTCGACGCCGTTCTCGCGCGTCCGCCCCTCGACGGAGAACTGGAGGCCGTCGCCGCCGCCGCCGGTGTCGCGCCAGGGAACCGTGCTGCCGAACGCGACGCGCTCCACGCCCGGCACGTCGCTGACGCGGCGCTGCACCTCACGGTAGAAATTGCGAATCTGATCGGGCGTCTTGCCGTACGACATCACCGGAATGTTGACGGCCAGCACCCGCTGCGTCTCGAAGCCGGGGCGCGCCGCCTGCAGCGCGAGCAGCGTGCGGACGACCATGCCGGCGCCCGCCAGGAGCAGGAACGACGCGGCGATCTGCGTCACAGCGAACGCGCGCAGCCGGCGACTCGTCGCGCCGGTAATGCGCAGCCCGCCGCTCGACAGCGCGAAGCCGTGCGTCGCGTCGGCGGAGGGGAGCCGCGGCACGAAGGCGAGCAGCACGGCGGCGGCGAGCGCAAGGCCGACGCCCACCCAGAGCAGGCTCGCATCGAGCGTGAGGTCGAGCGCGCGCACCGAGAAGCGCGACGCGTAGCGCGCGAGCACGGACACCATCGGCTGCGCGATCGCGACGCCGAGCACCGCGCCGCTGCCGCAGAGGATCAGGCTCTCGGCGAGCAGCGTCCGCCGCAGCGTGCCCGCGCCCGCGCCGAGCGCCGCGCGCACGGCGAGCTCCGATTCGCGCCGCACGCTGCGCGCGAGGATCAGGTTCGCGACGTTCGAGCACGCGATCACGAAGATGAGCGCCGACGCCGCCAGCAGCACCCAGAGCACGGTGCGCGCGCGCGCCGTGATCTGATCGCGCAGCCGCACCGCGTCGATGCGGAAGTCCGCCTTCTTCGGGTAGGCCTCGGGGTGCTCCGCGACGATAGCGCCGTGAATCGCGCGCAGCTCGGCGCGCGCGGCGTCGAGGTCGGCGGCGGGCGCGAGCCGTCCGAACAGCTGCGTCATCCGGTGCTCGCGTCCGAGGACACCCACGATCGTCGCCGACCGCGTGCCGAGACGGACGGTCTTCCCTATCACCCCCGGATCGCCGTGCAGCCCCGTCGCCCAGAAGCGGTAGGTGAGCACCGCCGCGCCGGCCGCGTTCGGCCCATCGTCTTTCGCGTTCAGCAGCCGGCCGAGGACGGGGCGCAGGCCCATCACGTCGAAGTACGACCCATCGACGACGCCCGCGCGGACGACTCGCGGGTCGCCGAGGCCCACCATCGTGAAGCCGATCGTGGAGAACTCGCCGAGCGCCGTGACGCTCTTCGTGCGCGCGCGCAAGTCGGCGATCTCGGGCACCGAGAACGCGGCGTTCTCGACGCCGTTGCCGGGCGCGCTCTGCTGGATGTAGATCAGCCGGCTCTCGTCGCGGTTCACGAGCGGCCGCAGGAGGACGCCGCGCACGACGCTGAAGATCGACGCGTTGGCGCCGATGCCGAGCGCCAGCGTGAGGATCACGGTGATCGACAGGCCCACGGCGCGCGCGAGCGACCGCAGGGCGAACTTCAGATCGGTGAGCAGCGTCATGTGTCGTCCTGCTGAGAGTGAAGGCGCCCATTGTGCACGCGATCGCGCGCCCCCGCAAGCAGGGAGCCAGGTTCCGTCCCGCGCTTCACTTGACAGACAAGTGGAGACTGTGCGAGCGTGTCCCTCGTGGAGCGCATCGAGATCCTCCAGGGCACGCTCGATCTGATCGTCCTGCGCGCGCTCGCGACGATGGGGCCGCAGCACGCGTACGGGCTGGCCGCGCGGCTCGAGCAGGTCGCCGAGCATCCGCTGATGCTCAATCAGGGGACGCTCTATCCCGCGCTCGTGCGCCTCGAGCAGAACGGCTGGATCAAGGGCAGCTGGCAGAAGACCGAGAACAACCGCGACGCGAAGTACTACGCGATCACCAGGGCCGGCACGCGCGCCCTCGAGAAGCAGACCGATCGCTGGCATCGCCTCGCCGGGCTCGTGAACAAGCTCCTCGTCGACGAGCAGTGACGCCGGTGCGCATGTGAGACGCCTTCTCGCGCGGCTGATCGGGACGGCGCGGCACGCCCGCGCCGACGCGGAGCTCGAGCGCGAGATGGCGGCGCATCTCGCGCTCCTCGAGGACGGCTTCCGCCGCCGCGGCCTCGCGGCCGCCGATGCGCGCGCCGCAGCGCAGCGCGCGCTCGGCAGCGCCGCATACGCGCGCGATCTCCACCGCGACGCGCGCTCCGTCGCGTGCCTCGACGATCTCGGCCGCGACCTGCGCTACGCGCTCCGTACGCTTCGCCGCGCGCCCGGCTTCACATTCGTCGTCGTCATGACGCTCGCGCTCGGCATCGGCGCGAACACCGCGATCTTCAGCGTCGTGCACAGCGTGCTCATCCGTCCGCTGCCGTACCCGGACTCCGCGCGGCTCGTCCGCGTCTGGGAGAACGTGCCGGGCGCCGAGATCGGCAACGGCAAAGGTCCGAACCGGCGGTACGCCGCGATGGACGTCGCCGATCTGCTCGCCGTCTCCGAACGATCGCGGGCTCTCGCCAACGTGGCGGCGTTCTCGTTCGCGCGCGCGACGATCACGATCGACGGCGATGCGACGCGCATGGACGGCTTCGGCGTGTCCCCCGGTTTCTTTCCGATGCTCGGCGTCGCGCCGCTCGTCGGCCGGACCTTCGCGCCCGAGGAATCGATCGCCGGCGTTGATCGTGTGCTCGTCCTCGCCTACGACGCGTGGCAGCGCTTCGGCGGCGATGCACGCGTCCTCGGCCGCACCGTCGCGTTCACCGGCAACTCGCTGGGCTGGTTCAGCGACGGCATCGTGCCCGAAGTTCCCTACACAATCGTCGGCGTGATGCCGCCCGGGTTTCATTTTCCGTACGACAACGCACAGTTCTGGATCCCGCGCGCGCCGGCGCGATCGCCCGACGGCCGGCCGGTCCGCCGCGAGACGGTCGCCAGGCTCGCCGACGGCGCGACGCCTACGTTGGCTGCGGCGGAGATGGACGCGATCCGCCGCGATCTGCACAACACGGCCACGGTCGGCGACGGTCTCTACTGGGGAACGGCGCCGCCGCCGCCGAGCTCGATCCAGCCGTCGTCGACGTCGATGGTCGGCGGGCGTCCCCGCTACGAGCTGATCCCGGTTCAGGACGAGCTGACCGGTCCGGTGCAGCCGGCGCTCCTCGTGCTCATGGCCGCCGTCGGCGTCGTGCTGCTCATCGCGTGCGTCAACGTCGCGAACCTGCTGCTCGCGCGAACGGCGTCGCGCCAGCGCGAGATCGCCGTGCGCGCCGCCATCGGCGCGGGTCCCGGCCGGCTCGTTCGTCAGCTGATCACCGAAAGCCTGCTGCTCGCCGGGCTCGGCGGCGTCTTCGGGATCGCGCTCGCGTTCGGCGGCGTTCGCCTGTTCCGTCTGCTCGCGACGACGCTCGGACGATCGGATCTCGGGCTCGCGTCGGTGTTTCCACGCCTCTCCGAAGTGTCTGTCGACGCCGCCGCGCTCGGCTACGCGCTCGCCATCTCAATCGCGACCGGCCTCGTGTTCGGCCTGGCGCCTGCGTTGCGCCATGCGCGTCCGCGGCACGCCGCGCTGCTGCGCGATCTCTCCGCGTCGCCGCGCTCCACGATCGGCGGCAGCCTCGTCGTCGTCGAGATCGCGCTCGCGACGGTGCTGCTCGTCGGCGCCGGCTTGCTGATCACCAGCTTCGTCAAGCTCGCCACTGTCGATCCCGGGTTCGAGCCGACGCACGTGCTCACGTTTCAGGTCCTGCAGTCCACGAGCCCGCGGCCGGAAGAACAGCGGGTGTTCGCCGAGACGTTCGTCGAGCGGCTGCGCGGAGTGCCGGAGGTGCAGTCGGCGGCGTACGGGCGGCAGCTGCCGCTCGTGCAGCTCCAGGACTCACTGACGGTGACGCTGCGGCGCGGCGACGTGGACGTGACGCTCGCCGGCGAAGGCGCGGACGTCCGGTTCGTCAGCCGCGATTATCTGAAGACGATGGGCATTCCGATCGTCGCGGGCCGCGGCCTCACCGAGGCCGACGGCGAAGGCCGTCCCGGCGTCGTCGTGATCAACGACGCGCTGGCGCGGCGCAGCTTCGCCGGCAGCACTCCGGTCGGACAGATCATCCTGTTCGGTCCGCAGGGCCACCGCGTGCCGCTCGAGATCGTCGGCGTCGCCGGCAACGTGCGGCAGTTCGGCCTCGATCGCGCGCCGGAGCCGCAGTACTTCATGGACATCCGTCAGGTGCCGACCGATCCGGCGCTCCGCGCGCCGCCGCTCTTTCCCGTCGGCGCGTATTACAGCGTGCGCGCGACGGCCGACGCCGGTGCGATCGCCGCCGCGGCGCGCGCGATCGCACGCCAGCTCGATCCGCACGCGACGCTCACCGACGTCGCGACGATGGAGCAGATCGTATCGAACTCGATCACGCGTCCGCGGATGTACGCAGTGCTCGTGGGCGTCTTCGCGGCCGTGGCGTTGGCGCTCGCGGTGATCGGCCTGTACGGCGTGATGGCGTACTCCGTGGCGCAGCGGACGCGCGAGATCGGGGTGCGCGTCGCGCTCGGCGCGGAACGGCGCGACGTGATGCGGCTCGTGCTGCGCCGCAGCCTGCTGCTGACGGCGGCGGGGATCGCGCTCGGCGTCGCCTTTGCCGCCGGGCTGACGCGCTACCTCGAATCGATGCTGTTCGGTCTTCGTCCGCTCGATGCGGCGACCTTCGCGGGCGTGGCCGCGATGTTTGCCGCCGCCGCGACGCTCGCGTCCTACGTGCCCGCGCGGCGCGCGGCGAGCGTCGATCCGCTCGTCGCGCTGCGGGAGGAATGACGTGCGCCGCTTTCTCATGCGCCTGGCCGACATCTGCCGCTCGGGCCGGCGCGAGCGCGAGCTGACGCGCGAGCTCGCCGCGCACCTGCAGCTGCTCGAAGACGATTTCATCCGGCGCGGGCGCAGCGTCGAGCAGGCGCGCGTCGAAGCACGGCGCGCGCTCGGGAGCGCGGCGCTCACCTCGGACCTCCACCGCGACGCGCGGTCGTTCGCCTGGATCGACGATGCGCAGCGCGACGCGCGGTACGCGATTCGAACCTTGCGGCGCAGTCCAGGATTCACGACGGTGGCGGTCGCGACGCTTGCGCTCGGCATCGGCGCGAGCACGGCGATCTTCACGCTGATCGATCGCGTGCTGCTGCGGTCGCTGCCGGTTCGCGACGCCGGCGATCTCGTGCTGCTCGGCGACGCGAGAGGCGCCGGCACCGCGGTTGGCTCGCAGGACGGATCCTTCACGCTGTTTTCCTACGACCTCTATCGGCATCTCGGCGGCGTGGGCGCGCTCGAGCCTCTGTCCGCGGTCCAGAGCTCGAAATCGCGGGCGAGCGTCCGGCGTTCCGGCACGGGCGTCTCCGACGCGGTATGGACGAAGCTCGTGTCGGGCAACTACTTCGACGCGCTCGGGACTCGACCCGCGTTCGGCCGGCTGCTGGCGCCGTCCGACGCTGCGGCAGGCGCGCCGCCCGTTGCCGTGGTCAGCTTCCGGTACTTCAAGGAGCGGATCAACGGCGATCCGGCCGCCGTCGGATCCGTCGTACACGTCAATCGAGTGCCGGTCACGATTGTCGGCGTCGCGGCGCCGGAGTTCTACGGCGAGACGCTCGAGGCGGATCCGCCGAGCTTCTGGATTCCCATCACGGCGGATCGCGAGCTCAATGGAGCGGCCGCGATCATCGATGCGCCCGATCGTCATTGGCTGTATCTCATCGGCCGCGTCGCCCCGAACACCACGATCGCCGACGCGCAGGCGCGCGTGTCTGCGGCGCTGCGCGACTGGCTGCGCTCGCGTGAGGGCGCCGTCCTGTCGCCGAGGATCGAGGCCGAGATCGCCAGAACCCACGTCGACTTCACGCCGGCGGGACGCGGCGTCACGCGCACGCGGCGCATGTATGGGTTCGTGCTGCGGCTGCTCTTCGCGATCTCCGCGGCGGTTCTCGTGATCGCGTGCGCGAACATCGCGAGCCTGCTGCTCGCGCGCGGCGCCGCGCGCGGGAAAGAGCGATCGATTCGCCTGGCGGTCGGCGCGAGCCGCGGCCGGCTCGTCCGGCAATCGCTGGCCGAAAGCCTGACGCTCGCGCTCGCGGGCGGCGCGCTCGGCGCGCTCGTCGCGCCGGCGTCGGCCGACGCGCTCGTGCGCCTTGTGTTCCGCGGCAGCGAGTCGCTGCCGGTGGCGACGACACCGGACGCGCGCGTCCTCGCGTTCGCGTTCGCGCTCTCGTGCGGCGCTGCGCTCCTGTTCGGTGCCCTGCCGGCCCTCCGCGGCGGGGCCGACGCCGCGCTGCGGCCGCCGCGCCTGGCGTGGGCCAACGCGCTCGTCGTCGGGCAGGTCGGGCTCTCGGTCGTGGTCCTCGCGTCGGCCGGCGCGCTCACGCGCAGCCTGATCAATCTCGCTCGCCAGCCGTTCGGGTTCATCGGCGACCGAGTGCTCGTCGTGACGATCGATCCGGCGCGCGCCGGCTACGACTACGCGCGCCTCGGTCCGCTCTACCGACAGATCGCCGCGCGGCTGACGGCGCTTCCGGGCGTGAGCGGCGCGGCGTTGTCCTACTACAGCCCGTTCAACGAGTGCTGCTGGTCGTTCACGATCAGCGTCGAGGGGCCGCGCGGACCGAACGACGGCAGGTCCGCGATGCTGAATCGCGTGTCGCCCGGATATTTCACGACGCTGGGCACCAGGCTTCTGCGAGGCCGCGCGGTCGACGAGCGCGACACGCCGGCCTCGACGCGGGTCGCTGTCGTCAACGAGGCGTTCGTCCGCCGCTATCTGCCGGACTCGGACCCGATCGGCCGGCGATTCGGCATCGGCGGCGACGCCCGGCGACGCGACCTCGAGATCGTCGGCGTGGTCGAGAATGCGAAGTACGACAGCCCTCGCGATCGCGACGAAGCGATGGCGTTCATGCCGCTGCTCCAGCCGTACCCCGACGATCCGGACGGCGACGTGTCGCAGTTCGCCCGCACGGTCGCGGTGCGCGCAGCGGCCAATCCGACAGCGGTCGCGGCGAGTGTGCGCCAGGCGCTCACGGCGATCGATCCGGATCTCGCCGTGCTGCGCGTCGACACGATGACCGCGGACGTGGGACGCGCGTTGTCCCGCGAAAACGTCGTCGCCGTTCTCGCGACGTCGTTCGGACTGCTCGCGCTCGTCGTCACCTGCGTCGGTTTGTACGGATTGACCGCGTACCGCGTGGAGCGGCGCACGCGCGAGATCGGGATCCGCGTCGCGCTCGGGGCGCAGCGCGCCACGATGATGACGATGGTCATGCGCGACGTGCTGCTGCAGGGCGCGCTCGGGCTCTCGATCGGGATCCCCGCGGCCTTCCTCGCCATTCGCGTGATCGCGAGCGTCCTGTACGGCGTCAGCCCGGCTGATCCGCGTGATGCGGCGCTCGCCGGCGCCGTACTGCTCGTCTGCATGGCCGCCGCCGGCTATCCGCCGGCGCGCCGGGCCAGCCGCGTCGATCCGATCGAGGCGCTGCGGCAGGAATGAGAGGACTGTGAAAACCTGAATGTAGGGCGACCCTTTCAGGGTCGCCTTGGCGAGGCTGAAAGCCTCGCCCTACATGAAGGCGAAGGAGCGGCGATGTCGGCATTCATGCGCTTCTACTGCAGACTGGCCAACGCCTTTCGCGGCCGATCGGCCGACGCCGACGCGTCGCGCGAGATCGCCGCGCATCTTCAACTGCTGCAGGACGAGTTCGTGCGCCGCGGCCTGTCGGCCGCCGATGCCCGCGTCGAAGCGCACCGCGCGCTCGGCAGCGCCGCGCTCGCGGCCGATCTGCACCGCGACGCGCGGTCGTTCGTCTGGCTCCACGATCTGCGATGGGATCTCGGCTACGGCGTGCGGCTGCTGCGGCGCAATCCGCTCTTCGCGCTGACGGCGGCGCTCTCGCTCGCCGTCGGCATCGGCGCGAACACGACGGTGTTCACCATCGCCGACGCCTTGCTGTTTCGTCCGCCGGCCGGCGTGGCCGACGCCGATCGGCTCGTCGACATCGGCCGCAGTATCAACGGCCGCGGCTTCGGCACGATGTCCTACCTCAACTACCTAGACATTCGCGAGCGGGCGACGACGCTGGAGGGCGTCTACGCCTACCCGCTGATGCCGGCGGCGATGAGCTTTGCCGACGCGGACGATCGCACCGGCGGCACCGAGCGCGTGTTCGCCAGTCCGGTCAGCAACAACTACTTCTCGGTCCTCGGCACGTCGGCTTCGGCCGGCCGGCTGCTCGGGTCCGACGCGGACCGCGACGCTCTCGTAGTGCTCGGCCACCGGTTCTGGACGCGCCGCTTCGGCAAGAACCCGGCGGTCGTCGGACGGACGCTCGTGTTGAACGGCCGTCCGTTCACGGTGGCCGGCGTCGCGGCCGAGGGATTTCAGGGCACGGGCATCTTCGCGTCGGACCTGTGGATGCCTCTGACGAAGTACGGTGTGGAACCGTCGCGCGATGCGACGCTGACGAACCGCGGCGCGTCCTGGCTCAACGCGGGCGCGCGGTTGAAGCCGGGCGTTCGGATGGCCCAAGCGGCGGCGGAAATCGAGGCGATCGGGCGCGCGCTCGCGCGCGAATTTCCCGATCAGAATCGCAACGCGAGCCTCGTGATCAATTCGTTGGCGCCGGTGCCGGGCAGCAGCGCGCCGCTTGCCGCCTTCGTCACGCTGCTCGTCGGCATCGTGTCGCTCGTGCTCCTCGTCGCGTGCGCCAACCTCACCGGCGTGCTGCTCGCGCGCGCCGCCACGCGGCAGCGCGAGATTGCCGTGCGCCTCGCGATCGGCGCCGGCCGCGCCAGGCTCGTAAGGCAACTGCTCGTCGAAACCGTGCTCCTGTTCGCGCTCGGCGCCGTCGCCGGCCTCCTCCTCGCGCGCGGGATGACGCCGACGGTGATCGCGCTGCTGCCCACGCTACCGTTCCAAATCGACGTGTCGCTGGCGCTGGACGCGCGCGCGATTCTCTTCACGGCCGTCGTCTCGCTCGTCACCGCGCTGCTGTCGGGGCTGGCGCCCGCGCTTCACGCCTCGAAGGCGGACGTCGTATCGGCGTTGAAGGACGACGCGCTGACGCCGAGCCGGCCCCGGCTGCGGGATGCGTTCGTCGTCGCGCAGGTGGCGTTCAGCATCCTGCTGGTCGTCGTCGCCGGCCTGTTCGCGCGTGCGCTCGTGCGCGCCGGCTCGCTCGATCCCGGCTTCGACTCGCACGGCGTGGAGCTCGCCACCGTCGATCCCTCGATCGCCGGCTACACGGACACGACCGGGCCGCTCTTCGCGCGCGAGGTGATCGAGCGCGTCCGGCGGATGCCCCGCGTCGAGGAGGCGACGATCGCAGCCGTCCTGCCCGGCGGCTTCGAGCGCATCGGCCTCGGCGGCGTCGCGCCGGCCGGCGCGGCAACAATCGGCGCCGCCGGGCTGTCGTCGGCCGATTGGAACATCGTCGAGCCGCGCTATTTCGCGACGCTGCACATGCCGTTCGTCGCGGGGCGTGACTTCGGCGACGGCGACGCCGGCCAAACGGAACCGGTCGTCATCGTCGGCGAGGGCGTGGTGCGGCGATTCTGGCCCGGCACGCCGCCGCAGGACGCCGTCGGCAAGTTCGTCGTCGAACGGTCGTTCGATCCGAAGGCGGCTGCGGCGCTCACGAGGAGGCTGCGCGTGGTTGGCGTCGTTCGCGACCCGACATACGGGACGCTCGTCGATGCGACGACCGGGCTGTACGTCTATGTTCCGGTGGCGCAGCAATACCATCACAACATGATGATGATCGTCGCGCGGACGAGGGACGGGACACGCATGGGCGAGGACCTGCGCGCGCTCGTCGCGTCGATGAATCCGAATCTGCCGATCATGTCGACGCAGACGGCCGACGAGTACACGTCGCTCGGTCTCGTGCCGCAGCGGATCGTGGCGTCGGTGTCCGGCAGCCTCGGCCTCGTCGGCGTACTGCTGGCGGCGCTCGGCATTTATGGCGTCACCGCGTACGCGGTGACGCGCCGCACGCGCGAAATCGGTATCAGGATCGCGCTCGGCGCGCAGCGAGTCGACGTGATGCAGATGATTCTGCGCGAGGGCATGCGCCTCGCGGCCATCGGCGCTGCAATCGGGCTGACGCTGGCCGCTTCGGCCGGCCGGCTTCTGTCGTCGTTCCTGCTCGGCGTCGCGCCGATCGACGCGGTGGCGTTCGCCGGCGCAGCGGCGCTGTTC
>QHWK01000351.1 GCA_003223775.1 Acidobacteriota bacterium | reverse complement strand
GACAAGCCTCGAGGGATCTCGATTTCTTGCGGGCGGCATCGAGCGCCTCGACTCGCTCGAGTGGACGACTGCGCCGATCGCGATCGGGCAAAGATTCTGGCCGGTGAGCTGGCAGATGTGATTGCGGCGATCTGTGCCGGCGTCGCATATGCCAACGTGCATACGCTATCGCCCGGCGGCGAAATTCGCGGTCAGATCAAGGCGTCCGACGAAGGATTAGCTGGCAGCCGCGGCGCCGCGTCGTCGACGAGCGCCAGTCGACAGTCGGCGGTCACCACGTGAGTGGGCCGCCGACTGCGCGACATCTTGTGAGGATCCAGCGACCTTACTTCTTGCGGCTGCCGGCCTTTTTCGCGCGTTTCCGGCCGCCGGTCTTTCGCGCGGCTTTACGCGCGCCCTTCCGCGCAGCCTTCTTCGCGCCGCCTTTCCGCGCGCCGGCGCCCTTGCGTCCGCCGCCGCCGCCTTTGCGCGATCCGCCGCCGCCCGCGCCCTTGCGGCTGCTGCCCTTGGCGGCTTTGCTCGATCCGCCCGACTTCCGCGCGCCGCCGCCGGACGATTTGCGCGCCCGCGCGCCGCCCGAACGGCGGCCGCTGTCGGTGCCCCCCTCCTCCCCTTCCATGTCGTGGCCGCCGGCCGCGCCCGTGTCCGACTCGCCCGACCCGCCACCCAGCTCGTCGTCGGGGATGCCCATTCCGTGGTCGAAATCGTCCTGCATGTGCGCCCTTCCAGTCTGAACCAACGGCAGGCGTGACGCCTGCGTACGAAGTGCGTTCGGGCGCCTAGTCTTATGTATGCGCCGACGCGGCGTCAAGCGCGATGCGCGCTCGCGTACAGGTCGATGATCTGCGCGATCGCGCGGCGGCACACGGCGCAGAACGGCACGTTGTCGCGCGTGAACATGATGCAGTCGGCCTGCGGACGGTAGTAGCCGCGCGCCTCGTAGTTGGCGCCTTCGAACGCGCCGACTTTTCCCGCGTGCGGCCCCTCGTTGAGCAGCGTCGTGTCGCGCCGCTCCTCGTCGCGAAACAGCGCGTCCATCTCGGACTCGGGGCGATCGGCCGCGCGAATCGCGCGGCGCTGCTGCTGAATCTCCTTCGTGTAGCGCTCGAACTCGTCTTTCGGCCACGGCGTCGGGATCGCGACGCCCTGCGTCAGGAGATCCTGCCACTTGAGCGCGGGCGGATCGACGAGCGCCGTCACATTCGGCTCCCACGGCTCGACGCGATCGGCCGCGGGAAGGTACGCGACGTCCGAGGTGTAGTACTCGTCGGCGAGTCCCGCGATGTGATGCCCGAACTCGTGGACGAAGATGTACGGCGCCCAGACGCTGTCGGCCGCGACGGTACTGTACAAGCCGAAGATGCCGCCGCCGCCGTACGTCGCGCTGTTCACGAGGATCTCCACGGCGTCGTACGGCGCGTTGGCCGCGATGTCGCGGAACGCCTTGTTGTCGAACGTGAGCACGTAGCGCTCGGAGTCGAACGCGTCGTAGGTGGCGCCGATCGGCGAGCGGCGATAGATGTGCTGCGACGGCCGCGAGATCCCCGACTGCCGCGCGGCCGGCGCGAGGCCCCACACGTTGACGTCGCGCTCGCGCTCCTTGAACGGCGAGGTCGCGAACAGCGTGGCGACGAGGCGCCGCGCGTCGCGCTCGAACTTCGATCGCTCGCGCGCCGTGTAGCCGTCGCCGAGGATCAGCAGATCCAGCTTCGTCGCCGGATCGCCGCTCTCGTGGAGCGCGATCAGCCCTCCGGCGTCGGGCGAGGCCGTGCCGCGCTCGACGAACTTGTCGGCGGGATCGACCGTGAGCGTCCAGACGTTCTCGAAGACGTTTCGCGCGTCGCGCTTCTTCAGCACGATGCGCACCGGCCGCTCGGGCGCAGGAAACCGCAGCGACTCGGAGAACGTGCGGTTGATCTGCTTGGCTTCGGCCGTCGTCTCCCACTCGCCGTAAATCGAGCTGAAGCCGCGCGAGTACGTCACGCGCCCGTTCGCGGCATCGGCCACTTCGAAGAAGTACTTGCCGCGATCGGTGTCGTCGATGGGCCGCGCGGGATTGCCAGGCCACGCGAGCGGCTCGACGACGACGCGATCGAGGCTGAAGCGCTCTTCGGTGGCGTTGCCGGTGTGGTAGTAATCGACGCGAAGCGTTCGCGCTGCCGGCGCCGGCGACGGCGCGCTCCGCTGTCCAGCGTGCGCCGCGGGCGCGGCGGCGAGCGCCGCGGCGACGACGATCGCCGCCACGGCCGCTGCACGACGGCGGCCGAGCAGGTACACCACGACGCCGACGGCGACGAGCAGGAGCGACGATCCGACGACTTTCACCACGGCCAGCATCTTGTTCGGCTCCTCGTCCGGCGGCACGGCCGCCAGCACAATCGAAATCGCCGTCACGACGAACCCGACCGACGCGAGCAGGATCGCCGCCGGCCGGCCGCCGGGAACGCGCATCACGTCGGGCCCCGCCGGCTCGCGCTGCAGCACGATCATCGCCGCGAACATGAAGAGGAACGGGATGAAGTACGCGATGATCCCCATGCTCACCAGCGCGTCGTACGCGCCGCGCACCGACGTGCCGGCCTGGCCGAGGAACACGAACAGCTCGGCAATCGCCGCCTGCACGAGCAGCGCCACGTACGGCGTGCGCCAGCGCGGGTGCAGGCGGCCGAACGCGGGCGGCAGGAACCGATCGATGCCGGCGACGAACGGCAGCCGCGCCGTCGCCGCGAACCACCCGCCGACGCCGCCGAGCGCGTTGATCGTCACGAGCGCCGCCGCGAGCGGCACGACGGACTGCAGGCCGGCGCGCATCGTGATCGTCTGTATTGCCTGCATGATCCCCTGCAGCCCGGTGACCTGCTCCTTGGGGATCGCGAGCAGGACGCTGAACGTGCCGGCGATATACAAGACGGTGATGAGCGCGCCCCCCGCGAGAATCGCGCGCGGCACGGTGCGCCGCGCGTCCTGGATCTCATCGCCCATCGTCGATCCGCTCTCGACGCCGCCGAACGCGAACGCGATCGTCGACCAGAAGATCACATCCTTCAGGCTCATGCTCGGCGTCAGCGTGTGCGCGTCAATCGGCGTCGCCGATCCATAGCGGCTCCACGACACGGCGCCGAGGACGATGAGCAAAGCCGCCGGTCCGTAGCTGGCGAGCGCGCCGACGTTGTTCAGCCACTTCCCGACGTTCAGGCCGACGACGTTCATCGTCACCGCGATCGCGAGCCCCACGGTTGCGACACCGATGAAGTACGCGCTGTTGTTCGCGAGCGCCTGCCACGAGGGTCCGCCGATGAACAGCACGTTCGCCGCGGCGAAGTACAGCAGCCCCGGAAAGTACGGCAGGTTCGATCCCCAGTAGGTCCACCCGGTGATGAACGCGGCGAAGGGGCCGAACGCGCGCTTGCTCCAGACGTAGACGCCGCCTTCTTCCGGGTAGCGCGATGACAGCTCGAGCACCGTGAAGACGAGGGGCACGAAGAAGCCGAGCGCGGCGACGACCCAGATGACGAGCGCGCTCGGACCGGCCGCCGCAGCGGTCGCGATCCACCGCAGGCTGAAGCCGGTGACCGAATAGTAGAGCAGCAGATCGCGAAACGTCAGGACGCGCTTCAGCTGCGGCGTCGCCTGCCGATCGCGCGGCGCCGGCGCCCGCGTCGTCATTTGTAGAGCGCCGCGGCGTTGTCGTGCAGGTAGCCGCGCGCGATCGCGAGCGCGCGCGGTTCCGAGATCTCGCGCGCCGCAATCATCTCCGCGAGCGCGGCGGCCAGCGCGGTGCGCGACGTGTGAACGCCGATCCAGTACACCTCTTCGACGCCGAGCGCCTCGTTGTACGGAAAAGCGTCGGTGCCGAACGTCACCTTCTCGGGAAACGTCTCGAGCCAGACGCGCAGGACGTTCTTGAACTCGCCGGGATACAGGACGAGCTCGGTGCCCGACGAATCGAGGTACACGTTCTTCATCGACGCGAGGAAGATCGCCTGGCGATCGAACGGGTACCCGCCGTGAATCAGCACGAAGGTCGTCCCCTGATATCGGGGATCGCGCACGACGTTCTCGAGATTCAGCACGTTCACGTTGCGGAGGTTGAAGTAGTCGCCGCCGCCGGCGTTCGTGTGAATGTGGACCGGCAGGTGCAGGCGTCCCGCCTCGACGACGATGCGCCGGAAGATGAAATCCTGAAAGTCGGTGTATTCCTGCGGCGACGGCACGCCGCCGCCGCGGTATCTGTCGTACGCGGCCTGCGCGCGCTCGCGCGGCGGATCGTCGAAGTAGAGCGATCGAAAGTACGCCGCCTCGAACTTCACCGCGACGCCGCCGCGCTTCTGGTTCGCTTCGAGCGAGCGCGCGACGAACGTCAGGTACCCGTCGAAGGTCGGCGGCAGCGCCTGCAGGCCGGCCTCCTGCTCGTACTTCCGGAGGAGCTTCGTCTGCAGCGGCATGTACACCGCCTCGTCGCCGTTGCGCGCCGCGAGCGCCGAGTTGTCGAACGGGAACATCAGGCAATCGACGAAGAACACCCACTTGAAGCGCGCCGGGTTCAGGTAATCGGCCATCGCGACGCGGTTGGCCATCGACGTCTCGATGCCGAGCCGATCGAGGATGTCGTCGAAGTATTTCGCGCCCGCGTGTGCGCGCTTGAGCGCCGCCTTCTTGTCCACGAGCCACTTGCCGTGCGCGCCCTTCATGTCGGCGAAGGGGAACGCGAACAGATCCCGCGCGGCTGCGCTCGTCTCGGGGTTGTCGTCGCGCAGGCGCAGCGGCGTCTGGCCGGGCGGCGGCGGCGCGATGTCCACGTCGTCGTCGCCGGGGAACGCGGGATGCGCGTGGTGATCGAACAGCTTGATTTGCGAGATCTGCGGGAGCAGACGCTGGTAGATCGCGCCGGCGGCCGGCGGCACGAGCGGACGCGACTGCGCGGCGAGCGAGAGGCTGCCGAGGAGCATCACGACGGCCGCGCGCAGAGTCGGCATGCGCGAATCTTACGTGCGCGCGCGCTCGGCGCGCCAGCGCTGGTCGACGAGGATGAAACGCGTCTCGACTGGCGGCTCGTCGCCGGGCGGATCGGGATGCAGCGGGTCGCCGGGCAGCAGCAGCATCCGGCGGCTCTCGTCCTCCACGACGTGCGGCATCCGGCGGACGATGCGGCGGCCCGCGGCCCAGGCGAGCGCGGCGTCCACCGACGGAAAGCGCTCGAGCTCGCGGAGCGTCGTCCACGTCGGCGGCGGCAGGACCATCGCGCCGTCGATGGACTGCGCGATCGCGTCCGCCGGGCGAATCCACGCGCCGTGCGTCGTCTCCGTCTCGTCGTGTGCCGGCGTCTGACGCGGGGGGACGCGCGTCATGAAGAACCGCGTGTCGAACTGACGCGTGTCAATCGGCGGCGTCACCCAGTGCGCGAACAGCACCAGCGCGTCGAGCGCGAGTCGAAGCCCTTCGCCGAGGACGAGGACGCGCAGCGGCGTGGCGCCGGCGTGCACGGCGCGGCGCGCCTGCTTGAAGCGATCGTGATCGGCGCCGGCGAGCGACACGAAGGCGCCGGCGCGATCGCGCGCGAGCAGCACGCCCGCTTCCTCGAACAGCTCGCGCGCCGCGGCGACATGAAACGCCGTCGCCTCGCTCGGCGGCATCGAGGGCAGCTGCGCGA
>QHWK01000870.1 GCA_003223775.1 Acidobacteriota bacterium | reverse complement strand
TTCTTCTCGTGGGCCATGATCACGATGAGGCGCTTGGCCAGGCTCGCGATGTCCGCGCCGCCTCCGCTGCCGGGCAGCTGCACGGCCGGCCGCTCGCGATCGGGACCGATGGCGGTCGTGTTCAGGTTGCCGCGCCGGTCCACCTCGGCGCCGCCGATGAACCCCGCGTCCACCGCGCCCTGCTGGAGCAGGCCCATGAGGTCGACGGTCCGGGCGCACCAGGTGGCGCCGCGCACGTTGGGTGGATCACCCATCGTGTAGAGGAGCTCCGGCGACGGAGCGTCGCGCATGACGCCCAGCTCGAACAGCCCGACCGCGTTCGGGGCGTGCGTCCGCTTGGCGACGACGAACGCGATGAGCGGCAGGCGCATGCCGACGAACACCACCTCGCCGTCGGCGATCTCGCGCGCGGCTTCCGCGACCATCACCTCGGCCCGCGAGTACGGCAGCGACGGCCTGCCCGGATCCATCCCCGGGCCGCTAGTAACGGATCTCGGCCGCAGGCACGCCGGCGTCCCGCAGCCGCGGCCAGCCATCGCCCAGCTTCGCGAGATACGCCGCGTGGTCGGGGAGCCCGGTCACCCACTCCGCGATCCAGCTCTCGGCGCCGGAGCGGTCGCGGGTGGCGCGGTGGTACTCGTGGAAGAACGCGTGGTCCCGGCCGTAGCGCCCCTGGAGCGGCGAGGGATGGCACGCCCCGGGGGCGGGCACGACGGCCGCGACCTTGATGCCCGGGCAGATGGTGCGGTTCGGATCCCCGGCGATGACCGAGCGGTCGACGATCTCGTCGGCCAGGACGATCACCTTCTTCGCCGCGAGCGCGGCCTCCTGGGAGACGCCCCATGGCCCCCACTGCTGCGCGTTGCCATCCACGTCGGCGCGCTGGCAGGCGATGATCGTGACGTCCGGCATGAGCGCGGGGATCAGCAGCACCGCCGAGCCGTCCCACGGAGAGGTCGACGTCCTGAACGTGCCGTTGGCCCGCGGGATGTCCGAGCGCAGCAGCGTCCGGGTGGGGATGTACGGCGCGCCCAGCGCGCCGGCAAGAAGGGAAAGCGCCATCGTGAAGTTGCTGTGATCGCGCACCGTGATGCGGCGCGGGACACCCTGCTCCATCGCGCGGCGGTAGCAGTGAGCGAGGCCGGCCGACACGTTGCCGACCGATGAGCCGGAGCTCGCGTTTCCTCTGGCGGATGAGCTCGTGCGCCGCCGCGAAGGGGATCGCCGGCTCGAGGGCGCAGCCCAGCGCGACGGCGCTCCCGTCCGGCACGTGGTCCGCGATCGCGTCGCGCAGCGACGCGAGCTTGGACGTCCCTACTTTCCTTTGTAGCTGGGCTTGCGCTTCTCGGTGAACGCGGTCACGCCCTCGCGCGCGTCCTCCGAGGCGAACAGCCGGCCGACGGCCTCGTGCTCGTAGAGCATCCCGTTCTGGAATGGCATTCCACCGCCGAGCACCGTCGCGAGCTTGATCTTGCCGATCGCGAGCGTCGGGCCGGTGGCCATCGTGGCGGCGTACTCGTGGGCCTTCTCCTGCAGCTCCGCCGCCGGGTAGAGCTCGTCCACGATGCCGAGCTCCTTCGCCTGCGCCGGCGGCACGGCCGCGCCGCGGAGCATGAGATCGAGCGCCTTCTGGCGGCCGATGAGCCGCGGAAGCCGCTGGGTGCCGCCGGTGCCGGGCAGCACGCCCAGCGTCACCTCGGGCAGCCCGATGTTGTATGCGCCCTCCGCCGCGAAGCGGAAGTCACAGCAGAGCGCGATCTCCAGGCCACCGCCGAGACAGTGTCCGTTGATCGCGGCGACGACGACCTTCGGCGTGCGCTCGAACTTCGACATGACCTCGTTCGCGTGGATGACGAATGCCGCTTGGTAGTCCGCGTCGGTCGTGGCGAACATCTTCACGTCCGCGCCCGCGGAGAAGAACTTCTCCGAGGCGCTGCGAACGACGATGGCCTTGACCGGCGCGGCAAAGCGCGCCTTGTCGATGGCCGCCGACAGGTCGTCGAGGAAGGCCTTGTCGTATGAGTTGGCCGGCGGCCGGTCGAGCACGATGTGCCCGACGGCGTCCCGCACCTCCAGCCGGACGACGGACATGACGACCTCCCCGAAGCACGCGGGCGGATTTCCGGCACAATCTAACCACCGCAGTCGCGCTCGTGCGCGCCGGTCGTGGAGAGGTCCAGCCATGGC
>QHWK01000350.1 GCA_003223775.1 Acidobacteriota bacterium | reverse complement strand
TCGCCGATCAGAAACCGGTCGCGCCCCTTGCGCGCGTCGACGTTGAAATGGTTGAACCAGAAGTCGGCGAGCACTTCCTGCAGCTGGCGCTCGCTGTAGACGGCGCGAACGATCTTCTGCTCGGAGAGCTCGACGACGATCGCGTTCGCGCGCTGCTGCAGCGGATTGGGCGGCTTCGAATCGCCGGTGTCGCCGCCGTTCGCCTGCTGCTTCCGCTCGCGCCGCGCCTCGATCTGCGGCAGCTCGATCGTCTCCACGATCTCGCGCGCGCTCAGCCGCGGCAGCGTCAGATCCGCCAGCCGCGCGCGCACGCCGTCGTCCTTCACGCGATCGGGATGCAGCTGCTCGTCGACGTACCGATCGAGGCCGATCGCCCGCACGCGCTCGACGTCGCCCGGCCGCGGACCGAAGGCGATGCGGTTGAGCAGGTGCGCGACTGCGCGGTCGTCGGGCGCCGGCGCGCTGCCTGCGCCGGCGGCGGCGATTGCGAAAACGGCCAGCGCGGCCACCAGGAAGCGCTTCATTGTCGGATTAGACCGCCCAACGCCCGGCGACGTATAAAAAACTGCCATAAAATCGCCGCGCTACATGTCAAATCGTGCAGTCGTCCGCGCTGAAGGGGCCATCCTCGACGAAATTCTGTCAGCAACCTACGACAGCTGGCACGAAGGGCTGAGCCGGACGGCGTACGCGCGCTACTACGCCGCCCAGAAGGCCACTGCGTGGGGCCGTGTGCATCTCGATCGGCTCGCGCTCGTCGAGAACGACGCGGTGCTGGCGAGCCTGAAGGTGTACCGCTTCGACGCGACGCTCGACGCCCGGCCGGTTCGCGTCGCGGGCCTCGGCGCGGTCTTCACGCAGCCGGCGCATCGCCGTCGCGGCGCCGCGCGGGAGCTGATCGATCGCGTGCTCGAGCGGGCCGCCGGCGACGGCGCGGATGTCGCGCTGCTGTTCTCCGAGATTGGCGCCGAGTACTACGCGCGCCTCGGCTTCACGGCGATCGAGACGCACGAGGTCGCGCTCCGCGTGAACGAGCCGGCGCGCCGCGGTGCGCCGATGACGATGGTCCGCGGCGGCGACGATCGCGACCTCGACGATCTGGTGGCGATGGGCAAGACGCGCGCGGCGCCGTACCGCTTCTCGCTCGATCGCGGCCGCGATCTGATTCAGCACGCGATCGTGAGACGGCGGCTGCTCGCGGGCCTCAGTCCGATCGGGGCGCGCGAGGTGCGCTTCTACATCGCGGAGGAAGGGGCCTCGGCGGCTGCGTACGTCCTCGTCCGCGTCCGCGGCGCCGAGTGGACGCTCGAGGAGTGCGGCGATCGCGATCCCACCGGCGCGCGCGTCGGCGCGCTGCTGCAGGTCCTGCTCGCTCGCGAACCCGCCGAGCGCCGTCCGGAGATCATGGCATGGCTGCCGCCCGGCTTCCTGCCGCCGCAGCTCACCGTGATCGACAGACAGCCGTCGAAGGACGTGATGATGTGCCGTCCGCTGTCGCCGAACGGCGCGCCGGCGACGGCGCTGGGCGAAGCCGACGTGATGTATTGGAAGAGCGATATGTTTTGACGCGGGACGACCCACGTTTCACGACCCCGTCGTCACCTTGAGATCGATCGTCTTCGTCTCGCCTTCGAGGACGCTCACGGTCGTCGCTTTCGCGCTGATGCGCTGCAGGAACTCGGCGTCGTTCCACTGCCCCGGCGTTTCGAAGCGATCGAGCGCCACGACGCTGTACTGCGCTGCGACGACGCCGCCGATCTTGAACCGGCCGTCCTGATCGGGACGCGAGACCCGCAGGTAGCGCGACCCGGGCGTCCACCGCTTGCTGTCGGCGGCGAAGACGAGCACGGTGCAGTCCTTGACCGCCTCGCCGCGCGCGTTGGTGACGAGGCCCGAGAGCGTCGCCGTCTTATTCGTCACCTCCACGTCGACGCCGTTCGTCGCTTCCCCCGGCTTCAGGTCGAGCGCATCGTCCACGACGTCGACGGCGTTGACGCGGACGGCGCGCACGATCCAACCCGGCGGGAAGTTGGTCACCGTGATCCGCACGCGGCCGGCCGGCGCCGTCACCTCGAACGAGAGATCGTCGCCGACGCGGACCGCCTGGAGCGGCGACATCATCGCGTTTTCGAACGGCATCGCCGCGATCATCAGCGGCGTCGTGAGCGACGACGCCTGCGCGGGATCGACGACGATGCGGCCGCTGATCGTGGATGGCGGCAGCGCGACGAGCCGCAGATCCTTGACGTCCTCCGCGCCGACGGTAAGCTTCATCTGCGCGGTGTTCTTTTGCGTCGGCGTCGGCTGCGTGCGCAGCACGTAGTCGCCCGGCGCGACGGCCGCGATCATGAACGTGCCGTCGGGACGCGACATCTGGCCGGCGACGTAGCCGAAGCCGCCGCCGGGCGCCTCCGTCTTGACGAGGTTGATGACGGCGCCGCCGATCGGTTTGCCGTCCGCGTCGACGATCGTCCCCTCGATGCGCGAGGTTTTGATCGGCGAGAGCGCCATCACGAGATCGCCGACCGTCTGGCCGGCGCGCACGGTGAAGCGCTGCGCCTCGGCGACGCTCGTCGTGCCCGGAAAGTACGTGTCGGGATAACCGGTGCGATCGGGCGAGGTCGGATCGGCCGGCGCGCCGAAGCGCCGCCACGTCGCCTGCAGCCAGTACTGCCCGGGCATCAGGCCGAAGATCCGGAACTCGCCGAGATCGTTCGTCGACGCGCTGCTCGTGCGCTGCGGCTCGGGCCGGCCGTTGACGAAGCGCGCCAGCATCGCGGCGACGTCGACGTTCGTGAGCGGCTCGCCGTATTCGTCGAACACGCGGCCGGTGATGACGCCGCCGCGCTGCAGCGTGAAGTCGATGCGATCCATCGTCTGCCCGGCCTTCACGTCGAGCGGCGCGCCGGGCTGCAGCGGCTGCGTCTGCCCCCACGTCGCGGAGACGAAGCTGCTCTTGAACGCCGTGACGTTGTAGCGGCCGGGCGCGAGATCCGCGAGCTCGTACTTGCCGTCGACGTCGGTCGTCGTCGAGCGTTCGCGGAACGCGCCTCGCGTGAAGTCCGGCGGCGGATCGATCAGCATCGCGCGGACCTGCGCCTTGCGCAGCGGCTGGCCGCTGTCGGCCGCGACGACGTGTCCGCGGAGGATCGCCGGCTGCGGCGCGGCGGTCGGCGCAGGCGGCGTCGGCGTCGTCTGCGGCGGCGTGATTTGCGCGCTGGACAGGAGCGCCGCGGCGACGAGCAACACTCGATGTAGGGCGGCCCTTTCAGGGCCGCCGACGCGGCGAGGCTGAAAGCCTCGCCCTACATTTGTGTCGAACCGCATCTCAATACACCGGCGACGCGCCAAGCGGCAGCTCGATCGCTTTTTTCTCCGTCTGGTCGATGGTGAACGCGACCGCGTGCTCGCGCAGCTGCTGCAGAATCTCCGGCGCGTTGTATTGCCCCATCGTGTCGGGATCGTCGAAGGCCGCGGCGAGGTAGGCGCCCGCCGGCAGGCGCATGTGAAAGACGCTGTCCACGTCCGGCCGGCTGACGCCGAAGAAGCGCGTGCTCGCCGTCCAGCGCTGCGGGTCCTGCGCGAAGACGACGATCACGCAGTCGCGAATCTTGGCGCCGGCGGCGTCCACGACCGTGCCCGTGAGCTCGTTGTGCAGCGACGTCAACTGGATCACGATCCCCTCGACGGCGCCGTTCGCCGGGACGTCGAGGCCGGCGTCGATCACGTCGGCGCCGTCCGCGGTGAGCACGCGCGCGAGCCGCCAGTCGCCGGTGCCGAAGACGCCAGCGCGAATCACCGTATGGCCCGCTCCAGTCCTCGCCTCGAAAGTCCCGTCGTCTTTGGGCGTCGCCATGCCCGCCATCGACGACATCGGGCTGACCGTCGGATGCAGAATCGAGACGCGCAGGGCTGACGCGGCCGGCGGCTTCGCGCTGCTCTTCTCGAACACGACGCGGCCGCGGACAACTGACGGCTTCGCCACGACGAGCTGCAGATCGCTGACGTCGCCGCCCGCGATCGTCACGTCGGCCGCCGCGAACTCCTCCTGGCCGCCCATCAGCGACGCGCGGAGCGTGTACTCGCCCGGCGGCAGGCCGCCGATGGTGAACGTGCCGTCGGGCCGCGCCTGCGTGCCGCCGGCGCCGCCCATCGGCGACATCCCGAGCCGGTGCAGCACGTTGACGAACGCGCCGCCCATCGGCTGCCCGCGCGAGTCGAGCACGATGCCGCTGATGCGCGAGGGCGCGACCGGCAGCAGCGTGAGGTTGATGCCGGTGACGGTCTCGCCGGCGGCGACCGCGACGCGCTGCGCCTCGGCCGGATTGCCCGTGCCGGGATAGAACGTCGGCGCGTACGCGGTCGACTCTTTCCCGTCGGCGCCGAACGTGCTCGAGCGCAGCGTCGCCGCAACGAAATATTGCCCCGGCATCAGCGCGTACAGCCGGTACTCGCCGAGATCGTTCGTCATGATCGGCGGGCCCGCGTTCTGCAGGCGCCGTTCGCCGTTCACGAACATCTGCCGCAGCGCGGCAACCTGCACGCCGGTGGCGGCGTCGCCGAGCTCGTCGACGATCCGTCCGGCGATCGCCGCCGTCCGCTGGAGCGTGACGTTGATCTGCGCGACGATTTGTCCCGCGGCGACATCAATCGGCGTGCCGGGGCCGAGCGGCCGCCGCTGGCCGTACGAGGCGCGCACGTAATTCGGTTTCGAGACGGAGACGGTATAGCGGCCGGCTGGCAGCTCCGTAATCTCGTAGCGGCCGTTCGCGTCGGTGAGCGCCGCCTTGTTGACGCGGAGCGCGCCGGATGTCGCGCGCACCTCCGCTTTGGCGAGCGGCCGATCGCCGGCGGCAGCGAGCACGCGCCCGCGGATCGCCGACGTGCCGGTCGGCGGCGGCGCGTCGCGCGCCGGCGCCTGCGGCTGCGCGTGTGCCGCGAGCGCCAGAAACATGACGGCTGTCGCGCAGCCCTTCAGGGCGAGGCGTTCAGCCTCGCCTCGGCGTCCCTGAAAGGGCCGCCCTACATCGATTCTGCAACGCGACGTCATGACGATGCCGTCGTGATCCTCAGGTTGATCGAGAACGCCGCGCCAGAAATACGACGGCTGTAGCGCAGCCCTTCACGGCTGCACCGCGCGGCAAAATCCGTAGGGCGAGGCTTTCAGCCTCGCCTCGGCGGCCCTGAAAGGGCCGCCCTACGTCGATTCTGCAACGCGACGTCATGACGATGCCGTCGTGATCCTCAGATCGACCGACTTCATCTCGCCCTCGTTGATCGAGAACGTCGTCGCCCTCGACTGGACGCGGTCGAGGAACTCGGGATCGTTCCACTCGTTCGAGTCGACGTAGTCGAGCGCGATCACGCGGTACTCGCCGGGCGGCAGGCCGTTCACCTTGTAGCGGCCGTCCTGATCGGGACGCGCCGTCTTGAGGTAGCGCGAGTTCGGCGTCCACTTCTCGCGGTCCGTCGGGAAGACGACGACCGAGTAATCCTTCACCGGCTCGCCCTTCGGCGTCGTGACGACGCCCGACACGTCGGTGAGGCGATTGGTCAGCTCCACTTCGATGTCGCCGACGTTTTCTCCCGCGCGCAGCTCGAGGCCGGCATCGATGATGTCGACGCCTCGATAGCGCACCGAACGGATGGCCCATCCCGGCGTCTGGCCCGCGAGCGTGACGCGCATCTTGCCGGGCCTCGCCTTCGCTTCGAACGACAGGTCGTCATTCACGGCAGCCGGACCGGTAAAGCCGATCATCGGGATGCCGCTTTGCACCGGAGCGATCATGATGCGCACCGCCGACGGCCGCAGCGCCTGCGCGGCCGCTGGATCGACGACAAGACGTCCGGATACCGTGAGCGGCGGCACGCCGACGAGCCGGATCCCGTTCACATCGTCGCCGTTGATCGTGACCTCCACCGACGCGTAATCTCCGCCGGCGGCGCCGGGACCGGTGGTCTGCAGCACCCACTCGCCCGGCGTGAGGCTGTTCACGACGAACGATCCGTCGGGTTTGATCTGCGCCGGCGGCCCGAACATCATGAACG
>QHWK01000349.1 GCA_003223775.1 Acidobacteriota bacterium | reverse complement strand
GCCACGCGTCTACTCCTTGAAGGCCGCGAGCGCGCGAACCGGCGCGTAGTCGGTGCGGCCACGCACCTTCGACAACCCGAAATTCAGCGAGTAGCGATCGGGATCGGCCGGAGGCTCGTCCGATCGCCGCAGCCGCGCGTGGAGATCGTACCGGCTGCCGAACGCGACGATCTGCCCGGTGCCGGCGACCTGCGCGAGGTCGGCCCATTCGGCGCGCGCCGTCCGCGCGTCCGACGGCAGCGCGAAGTACAGATACCCGCGCGAGGGCGGCAGGTAGTCGTTGCGGTCTTCGGGCTTCGCCATCGCGAAGACGCCCCAGATCTGGATCGTCTGCGGCGCCTCGGCGTTCGGCTCCAGCACCACTCTGTCGACGCGCGTATACACGGCGACCGGATCGCTGGCGAACACGGTCGCCGCCGAGACGGCGAGCGCGAACAGCGCACCGCAGACCGAACCGGTTCTCTTCATCACGGCCTCCTCGCCGATCAGGACGCGCGGGAGGCGGCGATGTTAACGGCACCTGATATTCTTACGGCTCGCACGCCGTCTCGAACCTCGACCGGACGCGCGCACTGCTCATGAAGGTTCTCAAGTTCGGAGGCTCATCCCTCGCGACGCCGGCGACGATCCGCGGCGTCGGCCGCATCGTGATCGAGGCTCGCCGCCGGGAGCCCGTCATCGTGGTCGTATCGGCGTTTCAGGGCGTGACGAATCAGCTGCTCGAGTGCGCGCGGCTCGCGGAACACGAGGACGGCACGCACGAGGAGGCGTTCGAGTCGATCGCGCGCCGTCACCGCGCCGCGGTCTCGAAGCTCGTCAAGAAGCGCCGCGCGCGGGTGCGCGCGCAGGTGGACGCGCTGCTCGCCGAGCTCCAGAGCACGCTGCAGGGCATTCACCTGCTGCGCCATTGCCCGCTGCGCGCGCTCGACATGACGGCGAGCTTCGGCGAACGGCTGTCAGCGGTGATTGTCGCGGCCTATCTCGACCAGACGACGCCCTCGGTGTTCGTCGACTCGCGCGACATCGTCGTCACCGACGATCAGTTCACGCACGCCGCCGTCGTGTTCAAGAAGACGAACCGGCGCACGCGCGCGTACTTCAACATGCTCTTCCGCCGCGCGCCGCGCGTGACTCCGGTCGTCACCGGCTTCATCGGCGCCACCGACGACGGCCAGACGACGACGATCGGGCGGAACGGATCGGATTACAGCGCGGCGATCGTCGGCGCCGCCGTCGGCGCGTCGCTCATCGAGATCTGGACCGACGTGGACGGCGTGCTGAGCGCCGATCCGCGGATCGTGCCGTCGGCGTTCGTGCTGCCGCAGATGACGTACGAGGAGGCGATGGAGCTCTCGTACTTCGGCGCGAAAGTGCTGCACTCGGCGACGATCGCGCCGGCGGTCGCGAAGCGGATTCCGATCCTGATCAAGAACACGTTCAACCCGGCCGCGCCGGGCACGTTGATCTCGCGCCGCGCGGAGGCGAGCGACGGCGCGCTCGCGAAGGGCATCACGTCGGTCGGCGATCTGTCGCTGCTGACGCTGCGCGGCCCCGGCATGGTCGGCGTGCCGGGCGTCGCCGAGCGGCTGTTCCGCGCGCTCGCGTCGCGCAAGGTGAGCGTCGTCCTCATCTCGCAGGCCTCGTCGGAGCACACGATCTGCTTCGGCGTCCGCAGCGCCGACGCCGGCGCGGCGGTCGCGGCGATCCGCCAGGAGTTCCAGTTCGAGTTCCTCGAGCAGTCGATGCTCGTCGACGTCAAGCACGATCAGGCGATTCTCGCGGTGGTCGGCGAGGGCATGAAGGGACGGCCCGGCGTCGCGGGAAAAGTGTTCGAGTCGCTCGGGCGCCAGAACGTCAACATCAGCGCGATCGCGCAGGGCGCGTCGGAGCGCAACATCTCGTGCGTCATCGACGGGCCGCAGCAGGGGCGCGCGCTGAATGCGATTCACCAGGGCTTCTTCGAGCCGCGCAAGAAGCTCGCGCTGGCGGTCGTCGGCGTCGGCAACGTCGGCGGCGCCGTGCTGCGGCAGATCGCGCAGCAGCGGCAGTATCTGCTCTCGAAGGGCTTCGACGTGACGGTCGTCGGCGTGGCGAACAGCAAGCGCTTCGCGGCCGACGCGCATGGCATCGCGCTCGACAAGTGGCCGGCGCTCTTGCAGGCGTCGAGCGATCGGATGAACGGCGGCGCCTTTGCCGCGCGGCTCGCGGCGATGGAGCTGACCAACGCGGCGCTCGTCGACTGCACGTCCGGTCCGACGATCGTGGACGCATATCCCGCGTTCATCGAGGCGAACCTCCACATCATCACGCCGAACAAATGGGCGAACGCGCTGCCGTGGGCGCGCTATTCGACGCTGATGGCGATGCTCGAGGAGCGCAAGCGCCACTTCCTGTTCGAGGCGAACGTCGGCGCCGGCCTTCCGGTCGTCTCGACGCTGCGCGATCTCATCGCGAGCGGCGACGAGATCATGCGCATCGAAGGCATCCTCTCCGGCACGCTCAGCTATCTGTTCAACACCTTCGACGGCACGACGGCGTTCAGCGCGCTCGTGCGCGACGCGCACAAGATGGGATTCACCGAGCCGGATCCGCGCGAGGATCTGTCGGGGCAGGACGTCGCGCGCAAGCTGCTGATTCTCGCGCGGCAGATCGGCCTGCGGATGGATCTCGACGAGGTGCGCGTGGACAGCCTCGTGCCGCCCGCGCTGGCGCGCGGGAAGTACTCGCCGGCGTTTCTCACGGCGTACGCGCGCAGCGACCGGGCGATGGCCGACAGGGTGAGGCGCGCGGCATCGCGCGGCGCGGTGCTCCGCTACGTCGGCACGCTCGAGCGCGGGCGCGCGCGCGCCGGCCTGAAGGAGTTCCCGCGCGATCACCCGATCGCCGCGGCGAAGGGGAGCGACAACGTGATCGCCTTCACGACGAAGCGCTACGCGCGGACGCCGCTCGTCGTCCAGGGGCCGGGCGCCGGCGCGGACGTCACCGCCATGGGCGTCTTCTCCGACGTCCTGAAGCTGCTGCATTACCTGCCGCGGTAGGCGACGGGTAGGGCGACTCTTTCAGGGTCGCCAGGCGAGGCTGAAAGCCTCGCCCTACGTAGCGATCGTGCTAGCCTACGCGGCGTACACAAACGCGTTGACGCGGAGGAGACGATGACGCGCAGACTGCGGCTCGGGTGTCTGTTCGCGGCGGTGGTCGGGATCTCGGCGGGCATGTCCGGGCAGGATCGCGGCGGCGCCTCGCGCCTGCCGTCCACGGCCGCCGGCGACTGGCCGTACTACACGGCGGATCTTCGCGGCACGAAGTACTCGCCGCTCGATCAGATCAACGCGGCGAACTTCCGTACGCTCGACGTCGCGTGGCGATTCAAGACCGACATGCTCGGGCCGCGTCCCGAGTTCAAGCTCGAAGGGACGCCGGTCGCGATCAACGGCGTCCTCTATACGACCGGCGGCACGCGGCGGTCGGTCGTCGCGCTCGACGGCAAGACCGGCGAGCTGATCTGGACGCACAGCCTTCGCGAGGGGAAGCGCGCGGCCGTCGCGCCGCGGCAGCTCTCCGGCCGCGGCTTGTCCTACTGGACCGACGGCCGCGGCGACGATCGCGTCGTCTACGTCAGCACCGGGTATCGCCTCGTCGAGCTGCACGCGAAGGACGGGTCGCTCGTGTCGTCGTTCGGCGACGGCGGCATCGTCGACATGAAGAAAGGCGCGGTGAAAGGCAAAGGCGATCAGATCGATCTCGAGGCCGGCGAAATCGGCGTCCACTCCACGCCGGCGATCGTCAAGGACGTGATCATCGTCGGCTCGTCGTTCCGCGAGGGGGCGACCGTCGGCACGCACAACAACACCAAAGGCCTCGTGCGCGCGTTCGACGCCCGCAGCGGCAAGGTGTTGTGGACGTTCAACACCATCCCGCGGCCGGGCGAATTCGGCAACGACACGTGGGAGAACGAGTCGTGGGCGATCAACGGCAACACCGGCGTCTGGACGCAGATCACGGTCGACGAGGATCTCGGCCTCGTCTACCTGCCGGTCGAGACGCCGACCTCTGATTTCTACGGCGGCCACCGGCCGGGCAACAACCTGTTCGCCGAGAGCCTCGTCTGCGTCGATCTCAAGACGGGCCAGCGCAAGTGGCACTTCCAGCTCGTGCACCATCCGCTGTGGAACTACGACATGTCGTCGGCGGCGATCCTCGCCGACATCACCGTGAACGGCCGCGCGATCAAAGCCGTCGCGGTGCCCGGCAAGCAGGGCATGCTGTGGGTGTTCGATCGCGTCACCGGCCAGCCCGTGTGGCCGATCGAAGAGCGGCCGGTGCCGCAGTCCGACGTGCCCGGCGAGAAGACGAGTCCCACGCAGCCGTTCCCGACCAGGCCGCCGGCCTACGCGCGCAACGTTCTGAAGGTTCCCGACGATCTGATCGACTTCACGCCGGACCTTCGCGCGAAGGCGCTCGAGCAGATCAAGCGCTACAAGGTCGGTCCGTGGATGTACAACCCGGCGGTGCTCGGCGACGCGAACGGGATCCTCGGCGCGATCAACATGGGCAACGCCGTCGGCGGCACGAACTGGCCGGGCGTCGCCTACGATCCGGAGTCGCACAACATCATCGCGAACGCGAACAACGTCGGCATCACGTCGACGTCGCTCGTGACGCCGCCGGCTGGCTTCTCCGACATCCGCTACGTGTCCGGCGTCGCCGGCCGTCCATTCCAGGAAGTGCTCGGGCCCGGCGACTGCTGCGCGGCTGATTCGCCGCGCGCGCAGGCGCAGTTCGAGGCACAGCGCGCTGCAGCCGCGGCTCCGCCGGCTGCGCCGGCGGCCGGCGCGGCGGCCGGCGGGCGCGGGGGCGCGGGCGGCGGCGGCGGTGGTGGTTTGCTCGTCGACGGTCTGACGATCCTCAAGCCGCCGTACGGCACGATCTCCGCCGTCAATCTCGACCGCGGCGAGATTCTCTGGCAGGTGCCGCACGGCGACACGCCGGACAACGTCCGCAATCATCCGGCGCTCAAAGGGCTGACGATTCCGAAGACGGGCCAGGCAGGCACCGGCGGCATCGGGCTGATGGTGACCAAGTCGCTCGTCGTCATGGGCGATCCGCAGCTGACGACGACGCCGGAGCATCCGCGCGGGGCGATGCTGCGCGCGTACGACAAGACGAACGGCAAGGAAGTGGGCGCGGTGTGGATCGCGGCGCCGCAAAGCGACGCGCCGATGACCTATCTCGCCGACGGCAAGCAGTACATCGTCGTCGCGATCAGCGGCGGGAATTACTCGGGCGAGTACGTGGCGTTCACGTTGCCGAATAGATAAGAGAACGCAGAGCACGCAGAGGCCGCAAAGAAGGCAGAGGCCGCGAAGAGCGAACGCCGCGTCAGGTCGCAAGCAGCGCGACGGCCTCGCGCAGCTTCTCGCGCGCGCTCTCGAACACGAGCGCATCGGCGGCTTCGTCGGGAGTCAGCCAGCGCTTGTCGCGTCCCTCCGGCGACGGGTCGTCGCCGCGCGCGCGCAGCAGGAAGTACTGCACGGTGATCGGCGTGCCGCCGGAGTCGAACTCGAGCGGCGCGCCGACGGCGCCCCCCAAGTCGCCGGTGACGCCGGCTTCCTCCCACGTTTCGCGCGCAGCGGTCTCTTCCGCCGTCTCGCCGTTTTCGATGTGGCCTTTGGGAAAGACCCAGATCGCAGGGTTCTTCTTCGATCGCACGAGCAGGACGAGCGGGCGATCGCCTTCACCGCGGAAGGCGATCGCGCCCGCCTGACGCACGCGCCGGAGCACGATCAGGGCTGCGGCTGCTGCGATGTGGACGTCGCCGCCGGCTTCGCCTTGCGCGCCTCGACGAGCCGCGCAAACTCCGCATCGTCCAGGTAGACGATGTCGAGCCAGACCTGGAGCATGTCGTCGACGCTGCGCTCGCCGAAGCCGGCCCACATCGCCGGATCCGGATTGCGCCGGTTCGCCGACGTGTTGTCGTGGATGCCGATCAGGTGCAGCACGGTCCCCGCCGGCAGGAGCGGCGCGGCGTCGTCGGCGTAGACGTAGTTGACGTGCCAGTTGAAGTCGAAGTGATCGACCGAGCTGAGGATCTGCGTGCGGTTCGTCGCTGGATCGATTGCTTCGACCGTCAGACCCTTGCCGCGCATGTGCATGTGCGGCTGGAACGAGTCGATGCGCGCCGGCCGCGGCAGGCGGAAATAGCCGTCCGTGCGCACCACGCCCTTCGGGTAGAACTTGAACGCGATCGTCGTCTTGTTGTGCTGCTCGGATCCGATCGCGAAGTAGTGCATGTCGTAGCGCAGGCGCGTCCCCTTCTTCAGCAGCCGGCCGGTGTTGTCGCCGAAGATGTCGCCGTACTTGCCGACGGCGTACTCGTGGAGCTGCACGCCGCCCTCCGGCGTTCCCTCGGGCGCGTCGGGCTCGATCACGTACACGACCACGTGGTGCACGACCTTCGGGTTGCTCGGCTTGATCTCCATCGACTTGATCCAGCGGTCCTCGGTCAGCTCGACGTCGGCGAACTGATCGATCCACCAGTCGGGTCCGTTGGCGTACATCGTGAAATCGTTCGGCGTCGTCACCGTGAGGTCCGGCTCGCCGATGAACCAGTCGGTCTCTGACCGGAACGCGAGCGCCGGCGGCATGTCGGCGGGATTGCCCTGCGGCGCGCCGTTGTCGGCCCAGCGGGCGATCGTCGCGATCTCGTCGTCGCTCAGCGAGCGATCGTTCTTGTAGTGGCGGATGCCGACCGTCTTGTCGAGATGCCACGGCGGCATGTCGCGCGCGGCGACGCGCTGGCGGATCGATCGCGCCCAGGGCCGCACCTGCTCGTAGGTGACGAGCGACATCGGCGCCGACGTCCCCTCGTGATGGCACGTCTGGCAGCTGCGCTGGAGGATCGGTGCGACATCCTTTGCGAAAGTCGGAATTGCGGGCTGCGGATTGCGGATTGCGGATTGATTGCCGATTGCGGACGGCGGATTGCGGACTGCCGACGTCGTCGTCGCATGCGCGCCGTTGCCTTTGACGCTGATCTTCAGCTGCGCGTTCGTCCAGCAGCAGTGATACCCGAAGTTGCCGGCGGCCTCGCCGGAGCCGTCGTCCACGACCGCCTGCAGCACGTAGTCGCCGGGCTCGCTGAAGGTCGCGGTCGTCGTCGCGCGGCCGTTCGCGAGCTTGGCCTGCGAATCGGAGAAGGTGACGGCGCCCGGTCCGCGGAATTTCGCCCACAGCACCGTCATGCCGACCGGCGCGCCGCGGCGCGCGGGCAGGCCGTCGTCGGTCGCCGAGACGGCGAGCGTCGCCGAGTCGGCGGTCTGGTTCGTCGTCGACACGGAGACGATCGGCGGAAGATTCGAGCTCACCTTCTCGCTGTTGCCGCCGCGCGTCGTGCGCAGGCGATCGATCTGCCACACCGGCTTGAGCGTCGCGACGACCTGCTGCGCCTGCCCGTGCGCGTTCAGCTTCCACGTGAGCGTCTTGTCGGCGAACTCTTTCGGGACGGTGACCTTGAAGACGTCCTTGTGGCGGCGCGGCACGAAGTGCGTCGGCTGCCCGCGGTCGCCGCCGGGCTCGAACGTGTTGTCCGGGCCGACGGCGAGATCGATCTCCTCCTCGTAGTTGCGGTTCATGTAGCCGAACCACAGGTTGAAGGAGCCGTCCGCGTTGACGTCGAACCCTTCGTACACCGGCGCCACCGCCTGGCCGGTCCAGTGGCGAAGGTTGACGAGCTGGGCGGCATTCTGCGCGCCGAGCGACGCCGTCATCGCCAGCGCGGCGATCAAGGAAGCTGCGGATTTCATGGGGTGATTTTAATTCGAGCAAGGGCGCAAAGACAGCAAAGACCGCAAAGCGGTAGCGCAGCCCTTCAGGGCTGCCCCGGCACGCGCTCTTAGAAGGTCGCGATCGGATTCAGAGGAAATCCAGTCCCGCCAGGCACGGGGACGGCCGATGCGGTGACGAGGAACTCCCAGCGCTTGAGCCGCGCGGCGGTTTCGGCGGCGGCCTCGAGATCCATCACGTCGACCAGCGGCAGCCCCAGCGCGACGATGGCGAGCTGGTGAATGGGGCGGGGCGATCCGTCGACGCCCGACGGCTGGACGTCGTTCACGGCGTCGTTGCCGAGCAGCGCGACGTCGCGCTGCTTCAGCCACGGCATCACCGACGCGTGGAAGCCGGCGGCGTTCGCCGCGACGTTCCACGGACCTTTCGCCGCGCGCTGGGCCCAGCGGCCCGTGCGCAGGAACAGCGCGTCGCCGCTGCCGATCTTCACGCCCGCGAATTTCTCCCACGCCTCGAGATCCGACGCGTAGACGGCCGTGCCCGGCTCGAGGTACGGCACGTTCTTCATCCGCGGCAGATCGACGATGACGCCGCGCGTGATGATGCCGTTCTTCTGCCGCTCGATGCCGTTGCTGGGGCAGCCGGGTCCCTGCGCGATCTCCGACCGCGCGAAGCCGTTGTAGATCTTTCCCTCGAAGGAGTAGTGGCACAGCGCGTCGATGTGCGTGATCGTCGAGCCGTGGTACCAGATCGTGTAGAGATCCATCGCGTGCCCGGCGGCGTCGAGCGTCATCTGCTGGCCGATCGGCCGCGGGTTGTCGGGAAACTGCTCCTTGTCGAGCGTGTGCGCGAGCGACACCGACACGCCGTCGCGCGCCAGCCGCAGCGCCTGCTTCCGCTTTTCTGCCGTGATCAGATTCAGCGTGCCGATCTGATCGTCCTTGCCCCAGCGTCCCCAGTTGGAGAGCTCGGTCATCCAGCGATCGACGTCCGCCTTCGTCGTCTTCGCGCCGTCCGCGACGAGCGCTCGCGATCCGCACACGACGAGAGCGAGCAGTCCGATCGCGATCGCACGTGTCATCGCGTCCTCCGCTGAATCGAAAAAAGGGGTCGTACCCCTTTTTCCCGAAAAAGGGGTACGACCCCTTTTTTCGGTTAGCGCGCCTTCTCGGGCAGCGCGAACACGTACAGCGCGTTGCCGCTCGACGGCATCTTCACCTCGGGAATGATCGTGCGCGGCACGACGCGCGGGCTGCCGCCGCCCTGCGCGCCGGTGGTGACGGCGACATACTGGCGTCCTCCCACCGTGAAGGTCACGGGATAGCCCATCACCGTCGTGCCGAGGCGCGCCTGCCACAGCGTCTCGCCGGTCCGCAGGTCGAACGCGCGGAACATGCGATCCAGATCGCCGACGAACCCGACGCCGCTGTCGGTGGTCATCACGCCCGTCAGGAACGGCGACCGCTGCTCGCGCGTCCACACTTCCTTCATCGTCTTGACGTCGAACGCCGCGAGCTTGCCGACGTTGCCGTCGGTCCCCGGCATCTCGAAGAACCGCCG
>QHWK01000348.1 GCA_003223775.1 Acidobacteriota bacterium | reverse complement strand
CACTGCTGCGCGCCCATCGCCTCGAGCGCCTCGAGGTGCGTCGCGATCGTACGGCGCGCCGGAAAGTCGCCGCCTGGCGGCGCGAGGTGCGCGCGGCCGCGGCGCGCCAGCAGCGGGCCGAGCAGCAGCACCGATCCGCGCAGCCGCCCGACGAGCGCGCCGTCGGGCTCGTCTTTCACGATGTCCGGGCAGCGGACGCGCAGCGTCGTGCTGCCGATCCCTTCCACCTCGCCGCCGAGATCGAGAATCAGCCGCGCCATCACCTCGACGTCGCTGATCCGCGGCACGTTGGTCAGCACGCACTCGTCCCGGGTCAGCAGGCACGCCGCGAGCAGCGGCAGCGCGGCGTTCTTGTTGCCTTCGACTTCGACGGCGCCCGACAAGCGCTGGCCGCCTTCAATGAGGAGCGTCGACATAGCGTGTGTCCGAGAGGGGATTGGGGATTAGGGATTGGGGATTGGTTGGATCACGACTGCACCCCTCCACGTGGGCTCTCGTCCCAAATCCCCGACCGCCAATCCCACTAATCCCCAATCCCCAATCCCCAATCCCCGACGTAGACGATCTCGTCCCGCAGCGCGACGCCGAAGCGATCGCGTACCTCGGCACGGCATTTCTCGATCAACCGCCGGATGTCGGCAGCGGTCGCCGCGCCTTCGTTCACGATGAAATTGCCGTGCGCGGGCGACACGCGCGCGGCGCCAACCGCCGCGCCCTTGAGCCCCGCGCGATCGACGAGCGCGCCGGCCGACCACGGAATCCCCTCGGGCACGACGTCCAGCCCCGGCGCCGGATTCTGAAAAATGCAGCCGGCGCTCGGCGTCTCGAGCGGCTGCGTGCGCTTGCGAAACGCGAGCGACGCGCGCGCCGTCGCCCGCAGCGACGCCGGTTCGCCCTCCGACACGCGAAAGACCGCCGACAGCAGAATCTCCCCCGACGTCTGCAGCCGGCTGCGATCGTATCCGAACGCCATCGCCGACGCCGGCAACTCCGCGGCCGCGGCGGCGCGATCGGCGACGCGCACGCTCTCCACGAGATCGCCGATCAAGCGCCCGCCGAAGTGCGCGTTGCCGTAAATCGCGCCGCCGACGGTCCCCGGCGTCCCCGCCCAGGCCTCGAGGCCGGCGGCGCCGTGGTTGATCGTCCAACGCACCAGCCCGTTGATCGTGACGGCGGCGTCGGCGCGCACGCGCGTGGCGTCGATGCGCACCACCTCCCCGCCGCGCGTTCGCACGACGAGCCCGCGCACGCCGGCGTCGGCGACGAGCACGTTCGATCCGCCGCCGAGCACGGTGACCGGCACGTTCGCGCCGCGCGCGATGCGCAGCGCGTCGACGATCTCGTCGCTGCAGCGCGTCTCGATCAGATAGTCGGCCTGCCCGCCGACGCGGAACGTCGTGAACGGCGCGAGCCGCACGTTCCGTCCGACGCGCGCCTCGCCGAACCGCGCGCCGAGCGCGTCGTCGAACGCCGTCACGCGTGCCGCGCCTCCACCGCCATCAGCGCGCGCTCCTGCGCGATCAGCGCCGCGATCGCATCGCGCATCGTGCAGACGACGAACGCGATCGTGTCGCCCGGGCCGAGCTGCCCCGCCACCGGGATGTCGGCGCTGATGACGGTCGCGATCTTCGGATAGCCGCCGGCCGTCTGCCGATCCGCCATCAGCAGGATCGGCTGGCCCGACGCCGGCACCTGCAGCACGCCGAGCGGGGTCGCGTCGGAGATGATGTCCGCGCCGCGCGAGTGCGCGAGCGGCGGCCCCTCGAGCCGGAACCCCATGCGATCGGAGTTCGGCGCGATGACGTACGTCGCCGACTGCAGCACGTCCAGCGCGTCGGTCGAGAAGTATTCCGTCTGCGGACCGGGCAGCACGCGCACGCGCGCGTGCCGATCGGGCAGCGGCACGATCGCCGCCTGCGGCATCGACACGCTGCCGTAGACGTCGGTCGGCTCGCCGAGCGGCAGCACGTCGCCCGCCGCAAGCGCGCGGCCGCCGACGCCGCCCATCGCGCTGATGAGATGCGTGGCGCGGCTGCCGAGCGTGGGCGGCACGGCGATGCCGCGAGCAGCAGATCGAACTGCGCGCCCGCGACCGCGACCACCCGCTCGTCGTCGAACTCGAGCTCCGGACCGAGCAGCGTGATTTCGAGTCCCGCCGCCGTCGGCGGATTGCGGACGAGCGCGTTCGCGAGACGGTGCGACACGCCGTCCATCGGTCCGCCGACCGGCACGCCGCGCGCCTGCAGCCCCCATCGCCCGGAATCCTGCACCGTCGTCAGCATGCCGGGCCTGACGACGACGACGCCGGCTTTACTCGGCGTGAGATGCGTCGTCACGTCGACGCCCCGCGATCGTATTCGGCGCGATCGATCGCGTAGAACTCCACGGCGTCTCCCGCCTTCATGAGAAACGGTTCCGCGCGCGAGGGATCGAAAGGCCTCACCCGCGTTCTTCCAATCAGCTGCCAGCCGCCGGGCGTCTCGGCCGGATAGATGCCGGTCTGCACGCCGGCGATGCCGACCGATCCGAGCGGCACGCGGACGCGCGGCGTCGCATGCCGAGGCATCGCGATCCGCTGATCGACGAGGCCGAGATAGGCGAAGCCGGGCACGAAGCCGAGCATGAAGACGCGATACGTCGCGCTGCTGTGCAGGCGAATCACGTCGTCTTCCGGCAGGTCGGCGAACGCCGCCACCTGCGGAAGATCCGGGCCGAGATCGCCGCCGTAGCACACCGGAATGCGAATCGGCGCCTGTGCCGCGCGCGCCGCCGGCACCGCTGTTTCGGCGTCGTGCGCGATCCGCTCGAGGAGCGCGTCGGTGTCGGTGCGCAGCGGATCGAAGTACACGGCCACGGATCGATACGTGGGGACGACATCGCGCACGCCGGCGATCGCCGCCGCCTGAATAGCCTCCGCGCACGCGATCGTCTTCGCGTTCACCGCGGGATCGATGCGCTCCTCGAATTCCACGACGAGCGCGGAATCGCCGGCCGGCACGATGCGATAGGCGGTGGACATGCTGTCGGCTGGGTCAGGACGCGCGGTCGGGCGCGAGCGCGCGCAGCAGCTTCTGGTGGATCCCGCCGAAGGCGCCGTTCGACATCACGACGACGAGGTCGCCCGGCCGGTGCTCCTTCGCGATTGCGGCGACGATGGCGTCGAGCGACTCCGCCTCGCGCGCCGACTGTTTCCGCGCGTGGAGATCGCGAACGAGCTGCGGCACCGAGAGGCGCTCGGACTCCGGCAGCTTCGATCGAAAGACTGGCGCGACGACGACTTCGTCGGCGGCCGCGAACGCGCGCGCGAAATCGTCCTGGAACACCCGCCGGGACGACGATGCGGATCGCGGCTCGAACACCGCCCAGATGCGCGCCGACGGATTCGACGCGCGGACGCCGGCGAGTGTCTCGGCGACCGCCGTCGGATGGTGCGCGAAATCGTCGTACACGGTGACGCCGCCTGCGACGCCGACGATCTCGAGCCGCCGCTTCACGCCGCGGAACGCGCGCAGCCCGTCCGCGATCGCCGCGCTGCCGATCCCGACCTCCGCCGCCACGGCGATGGCCGCGACCGCATTCCGGACGTTGTACACGCCGACCAGCGGGACCTCGAAGCTGCCGAATGGCGACCCGCTCCGCCGGAGCCGAAAACGCGTCGACGCGCCGGCCGGCTCGATCTCGTGCGCCTGCCAGTCGACGCCGTCGCCCGTGCCGAACGTCTGCACGCGCGATGCCGCTTTCTCCACGAGCGCGCGGGCGCCCGGGCTGTCGGCGCCGATGAGCAGCAGGCCCCTGCGCGGAACGAGCGTCGCCAGCCGGCGGAATGCCAGCGAGACCGCGTCGAAGTCGGCGTAGATGTCCGCGTGGTCGAACTCGACGTTGTTCACGACGGCGATGTCGGGCAGGTATTTGAGGAACTTCGCCGTCTTGTCGAAGAACGCGCTGTCGTATTCGTCGCCCTCGATCACGAAGTCGCGCCCCTGGCCGAGGCGATAGCTCGATCCGCCGTCGCCGAGATTCCGCGCGATGCCGCCGACGAGTACGCTCGGGTCGGCGCCGCCGTGCACCAGCAGCCACGCCGTCAGCGACGTCGTCGTCGTCTTGCCGTGCGTGCCGGCGACGACGATCGATCGGGCGCCCCACAGAAAGTGCTCGCGAATCGCTTCCGGCAGCGAGCAGTAGCGGATCTTCCGATCGAGCACTTCCTCGAGCTCCGCGTTGCCGCGCGAGATCGCGTTGCCGACGACGACGAGATCGAGATCGCCGGTGATGTGTTCGGCGCTGTAGCCGACGAGCGTCGGAATGCTCTCGGACGCCAGGAAGTCGCTCATCGGCGGGTAGACGTCCTGATCGGAGCCGCGCACGTCGTGCCCCTTGCGTTTCAGCATCGCCGCGAGCGTCGCCATCGCCGTCCCGCAGATCCCGATCAAGTGAATCGTCATTGCACCGCCGCCTCTTCGATCACGACGCGCGGCTGCGGCGCGGCGATGATACGCGCCGCGACGCCGAAGGGCAGCGTCATCGCCGGCGAGACGGTGTGTCCCGACGGAAACCCGATCAGGACCGGCCCCGGAAAGTCGGCGAACAGCTCCGCCATGACCGCGCGCGCCGTCGGATCGCCGCCCGGCTCGTCGCACCGCGGCAGCTCGCCGATGACGACTGCCGCCGCCCGCGCGAGGAGGCCGGCCTGCTTCAACTGCGTGACCATGCGATCGAGCCGGTACGGCCGCTCGCCGACTTCGTCGAGGAAGAGGACGTAGCCCGACGGCGGCTCGAACGCGAACGGCGTGCCGAGCGACGCGAGGAGCTGCGTCAGCGTGCCGCCAAGCAGCAGCCCGCGCGCCTCGCCCTCGACGATCGATTCGACGCCGGCCGCGGTGAGCTCGCCCATCGGCTCGAGGCGGCACAGCGCGCGCTCGAACGAATCCGCGTCATAGCCGTCGGCGCCGCGGCCGAGGCGCCCCGCCAGCATCGGACCGTGGAACGCGACGATCTCGCAGCCGAGTGTGAGAAAGGTCAGGACCGCGGTGAGATCGCTGTAGCCGATGAACGGCTTGCACGCGCGCTGCGCGAGCTCGCGGTCGAGCAGCGGCAGCACCTGCGCGCTGCCGTAGCCGCCGCGGGCGCCGATCACGGCCGCGATCGACGGATCGGTCCACGCCGCATGGATCGCGGCGGCGCGCGTCTCCGGCGATCCGGCGACGTAGCGGCGCCGCTCGAAGACGGTGTCGTCGTATACGGGCTCGAAACCGAGCGAGCGGATCTCCTCCACGCCGCGATCGAACTCCTCGCGCGCGAACGGACTGGCGGGCGCAACGATCGCGAGCCGATCGCCCATCGTGAGCGCTCGCGGTTTGCGCATCACAGAAAGCGGGCCATCTCGTCGGCGATCGCCTGGTGCTCGTCGCGGCCGAGGACGTCGCGCAGCGCGCGCCCGCTCGCCGGCCGCGCCGGCACCGGCGACGCCAGCAGACGCTCCTTCGCGCGCCGCTGCCGCCTGAGCGCGTCGTCGACGCGCGAGGCCGGCACGCGCTCTTCCTCCACGGCGTGTATCAGCGCCTCGAGGGCCGCGGCCTGCGTGTGATGATCGCCGCTGCAGATCAGCACCCCGTCGCAACCGGCCTGGATCGCCAGCACGGCCGACGACGGCACTTCGTATTCGGCGGCGACCGCCTTCATCTCGAGGTCGTCGCTGAGAATGACGCCCTCGTAGCCGAGCTCCTCGCGCAGGATCTCGTGCACGATGCGCCGCGACAGCGTCGCCGGCCGCTTCTCGTCGAGCGCCGGCACGAGCACGTGCGCCGTCATGATCGTCGCGACGCCGGCGCCGATCGCCGCGCGGAACGGCCCGAACTCCACCTCGCGCAGCCGTTCCGGCGGATGCTCGACGAGCGGCAGCTCGACGTGGGAGTCGGCGCTCGTGTCGCCGTGCCCTGGAAAATGTTTGCCGCAGGCGGCGATCCCTTCGGCCTGCAGCGTCCGCACGATCGCCGCGCCGAGCCGCGCGACCTCGGTCGCTTTTTCGGCGAGCGCGCGATCGCCAATCACCGGATTCTTCGGGTTCGTGTGGATGTCGAGCACCGGCGCGTAGTCGAGCGTGATGCCGACGCTCTTCAGCTCCGCGGCGAGCGCGCGCGCGAATCGCTCGGCGAGCCGGACGTCGCCGCTTCGCCCGAGCGTCGCCATCGGCGGCCACTCGGTGAACGGCCGTTTGAGCCGCGCGACGCGGCCGCCTTCCTGATCGACTGACACCCACGGCGGCAGATCCGGCACGAGCCGCGACGCGTCGTGCGCGAGCTCGGCGACCTGCTCGGGCGCGTCCACGTTGCGCGCGAACAGGATCACGCCGCCGAGGCCGAACTCCTTCGCGAGCGATCGAAGCTCTGCCGGTATCTGATGTCCGTCGAATCCCGCGATCAGCAGTTGCCCGATTTCGCGTCGAAGTGCGGCCGGCATCGTGATGACGATTCTATCGCGGAGCGCCGCGACCGATGCCGCCGGCCGGGCTAACGCCCGCCGCCACTCGGCCGTCGAAGGGACATGATCGACCAGCTTCGCGCGGCCGTTCGCAGCATCACACATCGCCGGGCGATGGCGGCGGCTGTCGTCGCGACGCTTGCGCTGGGGATCGGCGCCAACAGCGCGATCTTCTCTGCGGTGGACGCGGTGCTGCTGAAGCCGCTGCCCTATCCCGACGCTGACCGTCTCGTCGCCGTCTACGAGCTGAACCAGGGACTCAAACAGGCGACGCAGCTCGTCGCGCCCGTCCGGCTCGAATCGTGGAACGCCGCGAGCCACACGCTCGCCGGCCTCGCCGGCTGCTACTTCGAGAATCAGACCGACACTACCGGCGCACAGCCCGAACGCGTCGCGGCGATGCGCATCTCGCCGCGGTTCTTCTCCGTTCTTGGCGTCGGCGCCGCGCGCGGCCGGACGCCGACCGCGGACGAGGATCGCTTCGGCGGGCCGGCGGTCGTTGTCGTGAGCGACGGGTTCTGGCGCCGCCGGCTCGACGCGGATTCGCGCGCCGTCGGCCGCACGCTGATCGTCGGCGGCGTGAGCCGCACGATCGTCGGCATCATGCCGCCGTCGTTTCGCTACCCGACCGCGACGACCGACATCTGGATTCCGGCACAGATGCCCGCCGGGTTGATGCGCGAGCGGCGCGCGCGGTTCTACACGGCCGTCGGACGCCTGCGGCCCGGCGTGACGATCGAGCAGGCGCAGGCCGATCTGGCATCGATTCAAGCGCGGCTCGGCGAGGAGTTCCCGGAGACCGACAAGGGCTGGAGCGCGTCGCTCGTGCCGCTGAAGGAGGAGCAGGTCGGCGGCGCGCGCGGATCGCTCTGGCTGCTGCTCGCCGCCGTGGCGCTGCTGCTGCTCGCGGCCTGCGGGAACGTCGCGTGCCTGCTCCTGGCCGACGCGACGAGGCGCGAGCACGAGATCGCCGTGCGGTTCGCGATTGGCGCGTCGCGCGCGGCAGTCATACGGCAGCTCCTGGCCGAAGGCGCCGTGCTCGCCATGACGGGTGCGCTCGTCGGCCTCGTGGTCGCGCACTGGGGCGCGAGCGCGCTTCGCCAGCTCGCGAACGAGCTGCCGCGCATCGACGAGCTGCGGATGGACGCGCGGCTCGTCCTGTTCACGATGGCGCTCGGCGCGGCGACGACGGTCGTGTTCGCCGCAGCGCCGGCGATGCACGCGGCGCGCGTCGATCCGGGCGAGGCGCTGTCGCGCGGCGGCCGCGCACAGACGGCTGGCCGGCGGCTGCTGCAGCGCACGCTCGTCTCCGGACAGATCGCGCTCGCGGTCGTGCTGCTCGTCGGCGCCGGTCTCCTGATCCGCAGCTTCGCGCGCATCGCGCAGGTGTCGCCGGGATTCGATCCGTCCGGCGTGACGACGTTTCGCATGACGGCGTCATGGAGCGAGAGCGCGGCGTCGGTCGTCTCACGGCAGGCGCAAACCGTGCATCGGCTCGAGGACATTCCCGGCGTCGAAGCGGCGGCGGTCAGCCAGACGCTTCCGGCCGCGTCGAATTTTCCACCCGGAGAATTCGGCATCGCCGGCCGCGACACGACCGAGAAGCTCTTCGCGCACGGCCGCATGGTCAGCGGCGGCTACTTCCGCGCGCTGCGGATTCCCATCCTTCAAGGCGAGACGTGCGGCACCGACGCGGGCGCACCGCTCTTTTCGAAGGCGCTCGTGACGCGCGCCTTCGCCGATCAGTACTTTCGACGTGCGCGAGAACGGACTGGTTCACGATCCCGGCCCGTTGATCTACTGGTGCGGCTACTCGCCGTACTGGCCCGATCCGCAGTTCATCGTCCGCATCGATCCGGCGAGGCCGGTGAGCGCGGCGGCGCTTCGCGCGGCGCTCGCCGAGATCGAGCCGAAGCGCGCGATGTACGCCGAGCGATCGCTCGACGAGACGCTGTCGCGCACCGTCTCGCCGCAGCGCCTGAACACGCTGCTGCTTGCGCTCTTCGCCGCTTCGGCGCTCCTCCTCGCAGGCGTCGGCGTGTACGGCGTCCTCGCGCAGCTCGTGGCTGCGCGCGTGCGCGAGATCGGCGTGCGCATGGCGCTCGGCGCGCGCGGGCTCCAGATCGTCGCGCCCGTCGTCGCGCAGGCGGCGGCGATGGCGGGCATCGGAGGCGCGATCGGCGTCGCCGCGTCGCTCGCGCTCGCGCGCTTCATGTCGGCGCTCGTCTTCGGCATCTCGCCGCGCGATCCGGTCACCTTCGCCGCCGTGGTGATCGCGCTGCCGCTCGCCGCGGCCGTCGCCGCCCTCGTGCCCGCGCGCCGCGCCGCCTCGATCGACCCGATGCAGGCGCTGCGCGAGTGAAGTGGTCGGGGATTGGGGATTGGGTGATTGGTGAGGAGGGACTGGTTCGACCGCGCTGCAGCCGCGTGCTGAAGAGACGACGATTCGGCGTGACAGTTGTGATCCAGCCAATCCCCAATCCCCAGTCCCCAATCCCCTCGCTATAATCGCCGGGTGCGCATCGTCGCGTCCGCGCCGACCCGCATCGATCTGGCGGGCGGCACGATCGACATCTGGCCCCTCTATCTCTTTCACGACGGCGCGTCGACGCTCAACGCGGCGATCAGCCTGCGCGCGCACGTCGAGGTCGCCTCGCGCACCGACGATGCGATCGAGCTGCGGTCGATCGACACGAACCGGACCGTTCGCGCGGCGACATGGCACGAGCTCGACGGCGACAGCGATCTCGCGCTGCTCGCGCTCGTCGCACGCCACTACCACCTGACGAACGCCACCGTCACGACGCGCGGAGAGTCGCCGGCCGGCGCGGGCATCGCCGGTTCGTCGGCGCTGACGATTGCCGTCTGCGGTGCGCTGGCGCGCTGGACGAGCGCGCCGGACGAACCCGAGCACCTGCTCCGGGTCGCGATGAACGTCGAGTGCCAGACGATCCGCGTGCCGACCGGCGTCCAGGATTATCGGCCGGCGCTCTACGGCGGCATCGCCGCGATCGAGCTCCGGGTCGAGGGCATCCGGCGCGTGGGCCTCGACGTCGATCCGCGCGAGCTCGAGCAGCGCATCGTGCTCGCGTACACGGGCGCGCCGCGCAATTCCGGCACGAACAACTGGCAGATCACCAAGCGCCACACCGACGGCGATCGGCACGTCTTCGACTGCTTCGAGCGGATCCGCGACACGGCCGCGGCCATGCGCGCCGCGCTCGAGCGCGGCGACTGGGACGAGGTCGGACGCCAGATCGCGATCGAGTGGGACAACCGGAAGCGGCTCGCTCCGGGCGTCACAACGCCGACCATCGACGCGTTGATCGCGCGCGCCGGGAAAGCCGGGGCGACGGCGGCGAAGGTCTGCGGAGCGGGCGGCGGTGGATGCCTGTTCTGCTACGGTCCGCCCGACGCGCGGGCGGCGATTGCGGAGGCGCTCGCCGCCGGCGGCGCGCGGCTGCTCGACTACCGCATCGAGACCGAAGGGCTCCGGCTTGGATAACATCGCCATCGCGCGCGTCCTGCGCGAAATCGCCGATCTGCTCGAGATCAAGAACGAGAACCCCTTCAAGATCCGCGCGTACCGCAACGGCGCCGACATCGCGTCGAACCACCCGCACGATCTCGCCGCGCTCGACGAGACGGGTCTTCGCGAGATTCCGGGCATCGGCAAGGATCTCGCCGCGCGCATCCGCGAGATCGCCGAGACCGGCGACGCCGGGTTCCACCGCGAGCTCGTCGCCGAGTTTCCGCCGACGATCCTGGATCTGCTGAACCTGCAGGGCGTCGGGCCGAAGACGGTGGCGACGCTCTACCGCGAGCTCGACATCCGCACGCTCGATGATCTGGAGCGCGCGGCGCAGGACGGCCGGATTCGCGCGCTCCGAGGCATGGGCACGAAGAAGGAAGCGCTCATCCTCAAAGCGCTCGACGAGCGCAAACGCTTCGCGGGGCGGCACCTGCTGCCCGACGCGCACGACGCGGCGGCCGCGCTCGTGTCGCACCTGCGCGAGCGCGCGCCCGAGGCTGTCGTCGAGCCGGTCGGCAGCCTGCGCCGCGGGTGCGACACGTGCGGCGATCTCGACCTCCTCGCGTGCGGCGCGCCGCCGTCGCTCATCGACGACTTCGTCGAGTACCGCCTCGTGGAGCGCGTGCTCGGCCAGGGCGACACCAGATCGAGCGTGCGGCTCGCGGGCGGCTTCCAGGCGGACCTGCGGCTCGTGGCGGCCGACAGCCGCGGCGCGGCGATGCAGTACTTCACCGGGTCGAAGGCGCACAACATCGCGCTGCGCGATCGCGCGATCGGCCGCGGCCTCAAGCTGAACGAATACGGCCTGTTCCGGATCGGGAAGGAGACGCGCGTCGCCGGCGAGCGCGAGGAGGACATCTACGGGGCGCTCGGCCTCGACTGGATTCCGCCTGAGCTGCGGGAGCTTGGCGGCGAGATCGAAGCGGCGGAGGCGCACGCGCTGCCGCGGCTCGTCGACGTCGCCGATCTCCGCGGCGATCTTCACACGCATACGACGGAGACCGACGGCAAGGACGACATCCGGACGATGGCGGAGGCGGCGAAGGCGGCGGGCCTCGAGTACATCGCCGTCACCGATCACAGCCGCTCGCTGGCGATGGCCAACGGTCTGGACGAGCGGCGCGCGCTCGATCACGCCGCGCGCGTGCGCGCGATCGATGCGGAGCGGATCGGCGTCCGGCTGCTCGCCGGCATCGAGTGCGACATCCTGCCCGACGGCTCGCTCGATCTGGCCGACGACTGCCTCGCCGCGCTCGACCTCGTCGTGGTGTCGGTGCACTCGGCGTTCAACCAGGATCGGCAGCAGATGACCGATCGCATCCTGCGCGCGATCGAGCATCCGCACGTGGACATCGTCGGCCACCTGACGGGCCGAAAGATCCTCCGGCGGCCGGCGTACGCGCTCGACGTCGAGGCGGTCGTGGACGCGGCGGCGCGCCACGGCGTGGCGCTCGAGATCAATTGCCAGGTGGATCGGCTCGACGTGAACGACGTCCACGCCAGGCTCGCGCGCGACCGCGGCGTGCCGCTCGTCATCTCCACCGACGCGCACTCGCGCACGGCGTTCGGCCGCCTGCGCTGGGGCGTTCTCATCGCGCGGCGCGCGTGGCTCGAGCCGGCCAACGTCCTCAACACGCGGCCGTTCGACGCCTTCCGCGCGTCGATCCGCCGCAACCGCCGGGGCGCCGCATGAAGCTGCCGATGCTCAGCGCCGACGACAAGCTCGCCGAGATCCGGCGGCTGTACTTCTCGACGACCAGGGAGACCATTCAACGCGATCTCGAGAAGGCGCTCGATCTGCTGAAGTCGATGGCGACCGAGGAGGAACGGGAGCGCGCCACCGTCTACATGGAAGGGATGGCGCAGATGCGATCCGATTGGTCCCGGCGGAAGAAACCCGGTCGCCGTGGACGCAATTAGACTCGATCTTTGCCTGACTGCTTCGCGACCACTTTCTTGCGCGCCGCGATTCGCAGCGACTCGGGCACGTTGCGATCGACCGAGAGCTGGGCGAGATCGCGGCCGTTCAGCCGCGACAACAGGTTGAGCGACATCCCGAGCGGCGTCTTGGGATTCTTCGTCAGGCTGTGCACGATGCCGTAGTTCTTCATCCAGGCGCGGTTGCTCGCGATGATCCGCAGGATGTCTTCGGAGACGTTCGCCATCTTCGCGAACGCCTCGACCTCCGGCTCCGCCAGCTTCGGGCTGCTGAGCACCGCCGACGAGATCATCTTGTTCGGGTCGCGTATCAGGATCGTGCGCATCTCGCGCGATCCCTTCACCGCCGCCTTCAGCCGCTCCGAGAAGCTCATCTTCGCGAGCCGCTGCGTCGCCGTCTCGCGGTCGTCATTCTCGTCGCCCAGGAGCGCCGCGTCTTCGGAGGACGAGGCGTCGAGCAGCGGTTCCTCCTCGTCGATCGTGATCTCGGGCATCTCGTCGGGGAAGATCCCGCGATCGGCGAAGAACTCGCGCATGTCGATCGGCACATCGGCGCGCGCGAGAAACGTCTTCAGCACCTCCTCGGGGATCTTCGAGAGCGTCTCCTCCGCAGTCGCGCGAATCTCCGCGTCGGGATCCTCGAGCAGCAGGATGAGGATCGCGAGCTGCTCGTAGGCGCGCGGCGCGAGCGTCCCCTCCGCCGCCTCCAGGCGGACGTCGCGGGAGACGTCGCCGCGCTTGAAGAAATCGAGGAGCGGGGTGGGTCCGATCACCGGTTCTGCAGGTAGCTCCGGAAGTTCTCCGGGGTGAAACGTCTGCTGACGATCTCGCCAGCCGTGCCAAGCGGCTTCGCCGCGGCGCCGTTGAACGTCAGCCTCAGCGCCTCGGCGTC
>QHWK01000347.1 GCA_003223775.1 Acidobacteriota bacterium | reverse complement strand
ACAGCGACCTGAGAGCGGCCGACGCATCGTCCGCCGCAGCCAGGCGACACCAATCGGGGGCCGGTGCCAACAATCGACAAGCCGTAGCGCGCGACTCGTCCCAAGACAAGTCGCACCGCACGAGCAGTGGAAAGCACGATGCGTTGCGCACGTCCGCAGCGCATCGGCCTTCCCGTCGGCGTGTGATTCAAGCGAGCGTTTAGCCCTCGCGGAAGAATCCCACTTACCGAGTCCGCCACGCGAGCCGATCGCCTCAGGCCGATCGTCCTCCCGTCGCACCATCCCGACTCGGTTCAATCCCGAGAACCAGGCGTCGATTCGCAAGCGGTCGACGCCGCGGCCGCGGAGGTACCGATGAGGAAGACGATGTACACAGAGTCGGCGCATACTGCGATGACGACGCTCCCGCCGACGGAAGCGGCGCACGCAACAAGCGGACTGCCCAATCGCATGATGACGGCGTTCGAAGTCGCGGAATTCGTCGGCTGCCACGAGGAGACGGTTCGACGTGCGTACCTGCGCGGCGTGCTCGTCTCGCAGCGGTTCGGCGTCAGAGGAAGGAGGTTTCATCCCGCCGACGTCATGGATTGGATTCGGCGCGGTGCGCCGACCAGAGTCGCGTAAACAACTCACACGAAGGGAATCAATCATGAAGGAGGTCGCATGGCTATCTGGCGAAGATGCAATAAACGAACGTGCACGAATCCTCGGCGCTGCTTGGAGCATCTATGGTTCGACATGACGTATCGAGGAGCCCGATTTCGCGTGGCCGTGAACGAGTTCGCGATTCCGCGCATGGATCCGAACAAGCAGCGGCCAATCGCGTCACTCGAAGAGGCACGCGATTGGGAGCGTGTGTTCATCGGCGAGATCAAGGCGGGACGTGATCCTCGACGACCAAGGTCCGTTCAGAAGTCATCGGACAACGCACCCAAGGACGTCGCGAGTTTCTTGGACGCGTACATCGAGCGGTGCGTGAACCCGGCGGCGTTGAAAAGCATCAATTCGACGCGCAGCCGCATCGAAGTCCTCAAGAGGCATCTGGGCGAGCTAACGCTTGATGCGCTCGAAGAGCCCGATGTGATCAATCGGTTCAAGTCTGGATCGGAGTACGCCAAGCGGGTCGAGCTCGCAACGATTCACCGGACGCTCGAAACGCTTCGTGCCGCGATGAACTGGGGGATGGCGCAAACACCGCCGCTGTTTCGGAAATCACCGTTCCACCGATTCGGCGTGCGGATGAACAAGAAGGGAGAGACAGTGCGCGACCGGCGGCTATCGCGCGAGGAGGAAAAGAAGCTGCTGGACGCGGCGTTGCAGAAGATGAACACGCCGGAGCATCAATTCGTCGGACCGTTGCTCCACGACCGCATCGTCGGCGCGCTGGAGCTGTGTTGCCGGCGCGGCGAGATGCTGCTGATCCAGAACAAGCGCGTGAATTGGGAAACGCATCAGATCGGCATCCCCGGCGCGACGGCCAAGGACAAGGAGAACCGGCGGATTCCGTTCAATCCAAAAGGACGGCTCGCTGCAGTCCTTGAACGTCGAAAGACGCTCGGTCCGGACGCGTACGTGTTCGGAACCGCCAGCGGCGAGTACCAGCCCGAACTGCAAACGGCCTGGGAAACGCTTCGCCTCCTGGCTCACGGCATCGAGCCGCGATCGACGCGGAAAGGTGCGGCGTGGAATCGTGAACAGCTCCAGCGGATCGATCTCCGCTGGCACGACCTCCGGCACGAAGGCGCGTGCCGGCTGTTAGGCGACGGTGTCGACATCCGCATCATTCAACTGATGCTCGGCCACGCGAGCATTCTGCAGACGCAGCGCTACCTGAACGTAACGGATGAGGAACTCAGGAGAGGACTAGAGGTGAGCTGGAATAACAACGGCCGACCGCTTCGACTCGCATCGGGAGCCTGAAGCCATCGGCCATGTCAGAGAGCTCTTGGCTTGCGCGTCGGTCACAAATCGGCCACAACGCGGTGTCGAAAGGCTTGAAATTTGGTTGCGGGGGCGGGATTTGAACCCGCGACCTTTGGGTTATGAGCCCAACGAGCTACCGGACTGCTCCACCCCGCGTCACCTGCGTGAAGAACCTCAGTGTAGCATACACATCTGCACGACCGCCAGCCGCACAGTTACCGTAACCGCGCGGATCGAAACAGCACACAAACGAGCTGAATTCGCGCGAAACCCGAGAAAACCCGCGTCCGCTGGCGGGCACGCCGCTTGCGATGCGGCTCGGCATGACCGCACTTGGCGAACTGATTCTCGTGACTTCGAGCGTGGCCGTGAGCCTTGGCCTCTCGCGTCTCGCTCTCGGCGAACTCTTCCGACTGGTCCGCATCACCAGCGATCGACAGCCGCACGACGACGCCCGCCAGTAGATCGACACCACCGTCAGCGTTCGACCCGCTCGGCACGCCTCGGGATCGCGGCGCCGCCGCTGTCCGCTATTTCATACAACTGCACCCGCTCACGCGCCGTCCGCGCGGCGCAGCGTCACGACCAGCACGTCCCGGCACCCGCGCCGCCGCGCGTCGAGCGGCGTCACCGGCGTCACCCCGTGCGCCACGCGCGCATCGTCGATCAGCGTCGCGTCGAACGGATCGGTGAGCGTGAAGGCCCCCAGCGGTGACCCGCTGAGGTCGTAGACGGTCGTCTCGCCGCTCACGATGTTGTCCCGGTTCACCAGCAGCACCAGCACGTAGTCCACGCCGTCGCGGTGGATCCCTTCGGGCGTCGGTTCGCCCGGCGCGCCGGCGCGCGCCTCGATGCGGAACTGGTGCACCTCGACGCGCCACGCGCGCGCGTCGGGCGCGAGCGCGCCGAACGTCGCCGCGCAGAAGCGGACGATCGTGCGCAGCGAGTCGCCGTCCCCCGCCGCCGGCGCGATCGGCTCGAACCAGCGTTCGATGCCGCCGAACAACCGGTTGTACTGCTGCCCCTGGTAGTGCGGCTGGTGCGCCTGGCGCTCCACCGATCCGAGGCTGTCCGCGGCGTACACCGCAAACCGGCGCCGGCGGCAGCGCGCGCCCGCGGCCAGGTACGGATCGAGCACGAGATCGTTCCAGCTCGCGACAAACGCCGGCCAGTCCGCGAGCCGGCCGACGCGCTCGAGCGCCTGCCGCATGTCGGCGGACCGCACGAACTGGAATCCGCGCTCCGCGAGCGACGTCGTCTCCATCACAGCCGTTGTAGATCGAGCCGGCGGCCGAGCGCCCGTCCATTCGCGTATTGGTCTGCGTCGCGCCGCGCGGCCGCCGTGCGCTAGCATAGACCTTCGCGTACAAGGAGCCAGAATGCCTCGCTTCGCCGCACTCGTCGCTGCGCTCGCCCTCCTTACGCTGCCGGCGGCCGCCCCCGCGCAAACCACAGTGGTGCGAACCGCCGATCCGGCGAAGCGCGGCCTGAAAGAGAGCGACTTCCCGCGCACGACCAAGGTCGCGGACAACGTCTACACGTACGAGGATTTTCACGCCGGCCCCGAGAAGTTCACGACGACGAACATGTTCGTGATCTACGACGACGGCGTGCTGGTCGCCGACGGACAAGGCACGCCCGCGGCGACCAAAGGGCTCGTCGACGCGATTGCGAAGATCACCCCGAAACCGATCAAGTACGTCGTCATCTGCTCCGATCACGGCGATCACACCGGCGGCAACAAGGCGTTTCCACCCGACGTGAAGTACGTCGTTCACCCGCTGTCCAAAGCCGCGCTCGACCGCGAATCGGAGCGCGGCGGCGCCGCCGAAGGTCCGCCGGCGCGCGGCGCCGCTGCCCGTTGGCGGCTGCCCATCGACGCCGAGCTCGTGTTCGCGCGGAAGCCGCTGGTGGTGCGCGGCGAGGACATCCAGGTGCTCTTCCTCGGCCGCGCGCACACCGGCGGGGATCTCACCGTCTACCTGCCGCGCAAGAAGATCCTCTTCCTGAGCGAGACGTTCCTGAACCGCGTCTTCCCCGCGATGCGCTCGGCGTACCCGAGCGACTGGCTGAAAGCGCTCGATCGCGCGGAGGCGATGAAGGCAGACCTCTATATTCCCGGCCATGGCTTCACCGAGAGCGGGCCGGTCTCGAAGGAAGAGCTCGCCGCGTTTCGCAAGGCGCTCGCGGCCGTCGTTGCCGAAGCGACGCGGCTGTACAAAGCACGCGTTCCGGTCGACGAGGCCGTGAAGAAAGCGAACTGGGGCGAGTACGCGTCGTGGACGCTCGCCTCGTCGCAGGGACCGATCGCCGTGCGCCGCGTGTACGAAGAGCTGAGCGGCGCGCTGAAATGACCGTGACCACGCTGCCCACGTTCGCCGACGTCGAGAGCGCCGCGCGGCAGATCGCCGGCGCCGCGCATCGGACGCCGGTCGCCGCGTCACGCACCGTGAACCGGCGGACGGGCGCCGAGATCTTCTTCAAGTGCGAGAACCTGCAGCGCGGCGGCGCGTTCAAGTTTCGCGGCGCCTACAACGCGCTCTCGCGCCTCTCGCCGGAGGAGCGGCGCCGCGGCGTCGTCACGTACTCGTCGGGCAACCACGCGCAGGCGATTGCGCTTGCGGGCCAGGTGCTCGACATCCCGCGCGTCATCGTGATGCCGTCCGACGCGCCGGCCGTGAAGCGCGTCGCCACCGAAGGCTACGGCGGCGAGGTCGTGCTCTACGATCGCGATCGCGAGGACCGGGAGGCGATCGGCCGTCGCCTCGCGCAGGAACGCGGCCTCACGCTGATTCCGCCCTACGATCACCCGCACATCATCGCCGGCCAGGGCACGTCGGCGCGGGAGCTGATCGAAGAGGCCGGCGCGCTCGACTTCCTCTTCGTGCCGTGCGGCGGCGGCGGCCTGCTCTCCGGCTCGGCGCTCGCGGCGCGGGCGCTCGCGCCGTCGTGCCGGGTGATCGGCGTCGAGCCCGCAGCCGGCGACGATGCGGCGCGATCGTTCCGGACCAGGACGCTGCAGACGGTCCACAACCCCGCGACCGTCGCCGACGGCGCGCGCACGCCGTCGCTCGGCTCGCTCACGCTTCCGCTCGTGCTCGAGCACGTCAGCGACATGACCACGGTTGACGATCGCGCGCTGCTTCGGACGATGTTCTACCTGTGGGAGCGGCTGAAGCTCGTCGTCGAGCCGACCGGCGCGCTCGGCGCGGCGGCCGCGCTCGAGGGAACCACGCCGATCCGGGGCGCGCGCGTCGGCGTGATCCTGAGCGGCGGCAACGTCGATCTCTCGCGCGTCGCGCAGTGGCTCGAGAGCGTCTGATCCGCATCTGGCTCGCCGCGTGCGTCGCCGCGATTTCCATCCTTCGCGTCGCGGCGCAGCCGGAGGAGCCGGGGTCGCCGCGCGCGCGGACGCCGGTCACCTTTCTGCAAATCAACGATGTCTACGCGACCGCGCCGGTCGAGGGCGCCGGCGGCCTCGCGCGCGTCGCGGCGCTGAAGCGCCAGCTCGCCGACGCCGGGCGCACGCCGTTCCTCGTGCTCGCGGGCGACTTCCTCTCGCCCTCCGTCGCGTCGAGCGTCTTCAAGGGCGAGCAGATGATCGCGGCGCTCAACGCCGCGGGCCTCGATCTCGCCACGCTCGGCAACCACGAGTTCGACTTCGGCGACGACGCGCTCATCGCGCGCATGCACGAGGCGAAGTGGCAGTGGGTGGTGTCGAACGTCGTCGACACGCGCACGGGGCAGCCGATCGGCGACGCGGCGCCGTACCTCGTGAAGTCGTTCGGCGCGCTGAAGGTCGGCTTCATCGGCCTGTGCCTCAACACGTCCGAGATCAGCCGCAACAAGCTCACGCACACGCGGCTCGCCGATCCGCTCGAGGCGGCGGCGCAGTATCTGCCGCGCGCGAAGCGCGACGGCGCGGCGGTGATCGTCGCCGTCACGCACCTCGCGTTCGCGACGGACCGCGCGCTCGTCGAACGCTTCCCCGAGATCGATCTGATCATCGGCGGCCACGAGC
>QHWK01000888.1:1499-3061 GCA_003223775.1 Acidobacteriota bacterium | reverse complement strand
ACAAGGATGCGCTCGTGTCGCTGCTCACCGACGCGGTCGACCGGACGGTGATCGACGCGGCGCCCCGGCTGAAGGTGATCGCGAACGTCGCCGTCGGCTTCAGCAACATCGACGTCGGCTACGCCGCATCGCGCGGCATTGTCGTCACCCACACGCCCGACGTGCTCACCGAGTCGGTCGCCGACTTCACCTGGGCGTTGATCCTCGCGATCACGCGCCGGCTGTCGGAAGGCGAGCGCCTCGTCCGGCGCGGCGAGTGGAAGGGCTGGGCGCTCGATCTGCTGCTCGGCAGCGAGCTGCGCGGCAAGCAGCTCGGGATCGTCGGCGTCGGACGCATCGGCCGCGCGGTCGCCGCGCGCGCGCCCGCGTTCGGGATGACGGTCGCGTACACGGCGCGCCGCGACGTGGATCTGCCCGGCGCGGAGCCGATGTCGCTCGATCGGCTCCTGCTCACGTCGGACGTCGTCTCGCTTCACGTGCCGCTGACGGACGAGACGCGCCATCTGATCGACAAGCGTGCGCTCACACGGATGAAGCGATCCGCGTATCTCGTCAACACCGCACGCGGGCCGGTCGTCGACGAGGAGGCGCTCGCGTGGGCGCTGCAGCAGCACCTGCTCGCCGGCGCCGCGCTCGACGTGTACGAGCACGAGCCGGCGATCCATCCGGACCTCTTCAAGCTGGAAAACGTGCTGCTCGTCCCGCACCTGGCGAGCGGAACCACCGAGACGCGCACGGCGATGGCCGATCTCGCGGCGACGAACGTGGTCGAGGTCCTCGCCGGCCGACCGCCGGTTACGCCTGTCCGAGCGCCGGGAGCCTAGCGCTGTGAGCCCGCGCCAGAGTCGGGAAGCCCGGCGCCGCCAACCTCGCACTTCGAGCCGCGGAACCTCGAGGGCGCGGCCGTCGTCGCGCACGGTCCACGCTGTGATGCGCGCGCTGGCGCGCGCGATCGACAACCTCGATCTGCCGGCGGTGGAGAAGATTGCGGAGGAGAGCCAGGAGGAACCGTTCGACGTCTTGATCGCGACGATGCTGTCGGCGCAGACGCGGGATGCGGTGACGGCCGCCGCGACCGAGCGGCTGTTCCGCGTGGCGCGGACGCCGCGCATGATCGCGAAGATCACGGAAAAGCAGATCGAGCGCCTGATCTATCCGGTGAGCTTCTATCGCCACAAGGCCAGGCACGTGAAGGAAACCTGCCGCCTCCTCGTCGAGCGCTTCGACGGCCGCGTGCCCGGCACGATGGAGGAGCTGCTGATGCTCCCGGGCGTCGGCCGCAAAACCGCCAACCTCGTGCTGATCCTGTCCTTCAAGAGCTTGAAGAACATCTGCGTCGACACGCACGTGCACCGGATCTCGAATCGTCTCGGCTGGGTGCGGACGCGAACGCCCGAGGAGACGGAGCAGGCGCTCTACGCCGCGACCGACGCGCGGTGGTGGCCGTACATCAACGTCTATCTCGTCACGTGGGGCCAGAACGTGTGCAAGCCGATCTATCCGCGCTGCGGCGCGTGCGTGATCCGCGAGCACTGCGCGCGCGTCGGCGTGACACGCGTCGG
>QHWK01000888.1:0-1484 GCA_003223775.1 Acidobacteriota bacterium | reverse complement strand
CGCCAACACCTCATTGCCGTCCTTGCGCTCTGCGCGCTCCTGGCGCCGCTCGTGGCGCAGCCGGCCGCGCCGGTCATCGTCGTCGAGACCTCGAAGGGAACCTTCGCATTCGAGACGTATCCGGAGGACGCGCAGAAGAGCGTCGCGCACATCGTCGACCTCGTGAAGCGCGGCTTCTACGACGGCCAGCGGGTTCACCGCGCGATTCCCGGGTTCATCGTGCAATGGGGCGATCAACGGTCGCGCGACGTCTCACAGGAGCGCGAGTGGGGCCGCGGCGCGGAGGCATCGAGCGGCGCGCCGATCGGCGCCGCCGAGATCACGAAAAAGCGGCCGCACGTCCGCGGCGCGGTGGCGCTCGCGCATCCGGGCAACCCCGCGCAGGCCGACAGCCAGATCTACGTGACGCTTGCCGAGCGGCCGGACCTCAACGGCCGCTACGCCGTCATCGGGCGCGTCATCGAGGGCGGCGACGTGCCGGCTCGGCTCGAGCGAGGAGATCTGATTCTACGGATGCGCGTACGCGAATGACGCCGGCCAGCTCCGGATAGCGGGCGGCGAACTCCGGCGGATACTCGCCGTCGATCGGCTCGCCAAGCTGCTGCTTGATCATCGCGGCGTTGGCGACCGACTTCGCGGAGAAGTGGTTGTTCGTGTAGAGATACAGCTTCTTGACGAGACGGCGCGCCGCGTCCGCCGTCTCGGTGAATTCCGTCAGCTCGTCGGCGGAGTAGAGATAGTCGTACCGATCTTCCGACTTGTCGTGCCGCCACCACTGCTGCACGTTCCGGCCGTGGAGCCGCATGTAATAGAAGCCCTGGATGTTCGGCAGATAATTCTGCCGGATCGAGAACTTGAACTTCGGCTCGTCGATCTGGACCCACGCGGCGCCGAACGCGTTCAACAGCCCGAGCGTCTCGCCGATTCGATCGCTCCAGCTCCGGTGCCGCAGTTCGACGGCGACGGGATAGTCGCCGAACGCGCGCAGCAGCCGCTCGAGGCGCTCGCGCGACGGCGGATCATCCTTGAAGCTCGGGGGAAACTGCGCGAGCAGCGCGCCCAGGCGTCCGCGGGCCGCCAGCGGCTCGATCCCGCGGCGGAACTCGTCGAGGTCCGCGCGGTTCGGCTGCGCGAGCGAGTCGATCGTTCCGGCGTCGTCGCGGGCCTCTGCCGGCAGCGCGCGCGCGACGCGCTCGCGAAACATGCGCGGGTGCGTGAACTTCTGGAACAGCTTCACCGAGAACTCGAAGCCCGGCGGCGTCCGCTCTGCCCAGCCGCCCGTCACCTCCGCGCGGGGCTGGCCGTAGAACGTGCTGTTGACCTCGACGGTGTTGAAGTGCTCGGCGTAGAACGCGAGATCGTCGAAGCCTTTGCGCCGTTTGCGCGCCGGCGGATAGAAGACGCCGTTCCACGTCCCCTTGCCCGACGGATAGCTCCAGCCCGACGTGCCGATGCGCAGATCAGAGCTCGTCGTACTTCTCCCT
>QHWK01000346.1:2181-9599 GCA_003223775.1 Acidobacteriota bacterium | reverse complement strand
CGCTCGTCTTCGCCGCGATGAAAGACAAATCCGCGCGCGAGATGTTTGCGGCGCTGCTGCCGGTGGTCGATCGCCTGATCGTCACGCGCGCGTCGACGAGGCGATCCGCGGATCCGGACGCGCTCGCCGCGATCGCGCGCGACGTCGCGCCGTCGATGGCGATCGACGTCACGCCGGTCGTCGAAGACGCGCTCGACCGCGCGTGGCGCGCGTCGCCGCGGATCGTCGTCGCCGGATCGATTTTTCTGCTCGGAGACGTGCTCGAGCTGATCGGCCGGGTCGGCGCGGCCGGCGCGTCGGCCGGCTCGTGATACCCTTCGAAAATTGCGTCTTCCTGTCGCGTTTCTGACGTTCTTCGCATGCGCGGCGCCTGTGCTCGCGCAGCCGATCACGCCGCTGTCCCCGCCGCCGGCGGCCGCGCAGCCGGCTGCCGCGCCCGCGCCGCAGATCCGCTACCCGTTCAAGCAGTGGCAGTGGTTCACCGTCAACAACACCCTCAGCTGGCATCAGACGTATTACACGCGCACCTACGCCCTGGACGCGGACGGACAGCCGACGCCCGTCGTCGTCGACGTCGGGCTGAACCGCCCGGTGTTCACGTATCAGGCGCAGATCGTCGGGCCGGTCTTCAATCGCGTATGGGATACGCCGACCAACGGCTACGCCGAGAAGTTCAAGCACACGATCGAGCCGGTCCTCACAATCGACCGGACCTCCGCGGTCGATGCGTTCCAGCGCGTGGTGCTGTTCGACGGCATCGACTCGTACGTCGGCGGCGCGCGCTACACGTACGGCCTGAACAACCGGTTCTACGCGAAGCGGAAGCAGGCGCCGGGCCAGCCGGCGGTCGCGACGACGATCAGCGATCGGCGTGAAGGATCGAACGATCAGAAGGACTGGCACTTCATCGGGCACGTGGAGATGGATCGCGGCGGCGACACGAAGATCTACGCCGACGACGTCCGCATGTACACCGGCGAGGATCGCGCGATCGCGACGGGCAACGTGCTGTTCGCGCAGGGGCAGAACCGCATCGCCGCCGAGCGCGCCGAGTTCAACACGGAGACGAGGCTCGGCACGTTCTACAACGCGTGGGGCCTCTCGACGGTGAAGGCGCAGCCGCAGGCGGCGCGCCCCGGGACGATCGCGGCGCCGACCAACGTCCAGGAGAACGTCGTGTATTTCTTCGGCGAGAAGATCGAGAAGATCGGTCCGAAGAAGTACAAGATCACCAACGGCGGCTTCTCCACGTGCGTGCAGCCGACGCCGCGCTGGGATCTCCACGCCGGCACCGTGATCCTGAACGTCGATCACTACACGCTCCTCACCAACGCCGTGATGACGGTGAAGGGCGTGCCGATGCTGTATCTGCCGATCCTCTACTACCCGACCAAGCGCGAGGATCGCGCGACCGGTTTTCTGATCCCGACCTACGGCACCTCCTCTCTGCGCGGCCAGGCCCTTCACAACGCGTTCTTCTGGGCGATCGATCGGAGCCAGGACGCGACGATCATGCACGACTGGTACTCAAAGACCGGCCAGGGCGTCGGCAGCGAGTACCGCTACAACTTCGGCCCGAGCGCCAGCGGCAACTTCCTCGCGTCGATGCTCGACGAGCACGCGACGACCTACGTGCTGGACGACGGCACGCAGACGACGACGAGCGCGAGCCGCAGCTATGACATCCGCGGCAGCGCGAACCAGATTCTGCCGGGCAACCTGCGCGCCGGCGCGAGCGTGAGCTACTTCTCGAGCATCGTGTCGTCGCAGACGTTCAACACGAACATCTACGACGCCTCCCGCAACAGCCGCTCGATCCGCGGCAACGTCGCCGGCGCATGGCGCGGCTACACGCTCAACGGCACGCTCGACTACCTGGAGTACTTCTTCGATCCGACGAACTCCTCGGTCAGCGGCAGCTGGCCGAGAATCGGCATTTCGCGCGGTGAACGGCCGATCGGCGATTCACCGCTGTACTTCTCGGTGAACGGCGAGGTCGCGCGCCTGCTGCGGCAGTCGAAGGTCTCGACGACCGACGCGACGACCGGAGCGACGACGGCCACCGACATCGACACCGGGCTCGGACGATTCGACGTCGCGCCGCAGATCCGCTACCCGTTCAAGCAGTGGCAGTGGTTCACCGTCAACAACACCCTCAGCTGGCATCAGACGTATTACACGCGCACCTACGCCCTGGACGCGGACGGACAGCCGACGCCCGTCGTCGTCGACGTCGGGCTGAACCGCCCGGTGTTCACGTATCAGGCGCAGATCGTCGGGCCGGTCTTCAATCGCGTATGGGATACGCCGACCAACGGCTACGCCGAGAAGTTCAAGCACACGATCGAGCCGGTCCTCACAATCGACCGGACCTCCGCGGTCGATGCGTTCCAGCGCGTGGTGCTGTTCGACGGCATCGACTCGTACGTCGGCGGCGCGCGCTACACGTACGGCCTGAACAACCGGTTCTACGCGAAGCGGAAGCAGGCGCCGGGCCAGCCGGCGGTCGCGCGCGAGATCGTGGACGTCGAGGTCTCGCAAAGCTACTACACGAACCAGGCGCAGTCGCTGATCGACCGGCAGTACCAGACGACGCTCCTGAGCGGCAATCAGCCAAACAACTTCTCGCCGATAGCGCTGCGCGTCCGTGCGATGCCGACCAACGAGGTGAACGCCACGATGAGCGCGGAGTTCGACAGCCGCTACCGTTCGCTGCGCACGATCTCGGCGCAGGGCGGCTACTCGACGCCGATTCTGCAGGCGAGCCTCAGCTGGAGCAAGCGCGCGTTCATCGCGGAGCTGTCGGACTTCAACAACCCGGCGTTTCTCGATCAGTCCGTGAACGCGTCGACGAACCTGCGCACGCGGGACAACAAATACGGGACGCAGTACTCGTTCACCTACGACGTCCTGCGCGGCGGCTTCACGCAGCAGTCGATTCAGGGCTTCTACAACGCGCAGTGCTGCGGCCTCGCCCTCCAGTACCAGTCGTTCAACTACGGCGTGAACTCCTTCTCGCCGATTCCGGCCGACCATCGCTTCTTCCTGTCGTTCACGCTCGCGGGGCTCGGCAACTTCTCGCCGATGAACGGCGCGCTCGGCGGGGTGCCTCACTGACGCTCGGCGCAGAGGCCGCAGAGAGGGCGGAGCACGCAACGACGTGAGCGAGCTGCTCGTCACCGGCGCGGCGGGGTTCGCGGGCAGTCACCTGCTCGACCTGCTGGCATCCGCCGGCCGCGACATCGTCGCGTGGCACCGTCCGGGCGGCCGTCCGCCGCGCGATGTGCCGCGCACGCGGTGGGAGGGCGTCGACCTCCTCGATCGCGCGCAGGTCGACGATGCGGTCGCGCGCACGCGGCCGTCGGCGGTCTATCACTGCGCGGGCGCCGCGCACGTCGGTCGCTCGTGGGACTTGACCGAGCCGACCTTCGCCGTGAACGTTCGCGGGACCCACCACCTGCTCGACGCGCTGCAGCGCGCGAGCGTGGAGGCGCGCGTCCTCGTGCTCAGCTCGGCGCTCGTGTATGCGAGCGCGGAGGAGCCGCTCGCCGAGACGCACGCGCTCGCGCCGAACAACCCGTACGGCCTGAGCAAGCTCGCGCAGGAAATGCTCGCGGCGCGCACGAACGGCGCGCTCGCCGTGACGATTGCGCGGCCGTTCAACCACGTCGGGCCGCGGCAGGATCCGCATTTCGCCGCGTCCGGCTTCGCGCGGCGGATCGCCGACATCGAGCGCGGGCGGTGGGCGCCGGAGATCTCGGTCGGCAACCTCGACGCGCGCCGCGACATCACCGACGTCCGCGACACGGTGCGCGCCTATCGGCTGATCCTCGAGCACGGCGAGCCCGGCCGGCCCTACAACGTCTGCTCGGGCCGCGCGCTGCCGATTCGTGAGCTCCTCGACTTGCTGCTCGCGCGCGCGCGCGTGCCGATCGCGATCAAAATCGATCCGGCGCGCCTGCGGCCGAACGACACGCCGCTGCTCCTCGGCGATCCGACGCGGCTGCGCGAGGAGCTCGGGTGGACGCCGGCCATCCCGCTCGAACAGACGCTCGACGATCTGCTGGAGTACTGGCGGAGGCAGAATTGAGAGCGCGTTGCAAAGTCTGTAGGGCGAGGCTTTCAGCCTCGCCTCGGCGGCCCTGAGAGGGCCGCCCTACATCGTTTTGCAACGCGCTCTAATCTAAGAATTCCAGAATGCGCGTCCTGATCACCGGCGGCACGGGCTATCTTGGACGCGCCATCGTGCGCGCGATGCATGTGCGCGGGCACGACGTCGTCGTTTTCGCGCGTCATGCATCGGGCAGCGGACTGCCCGGCGCGCTCGTCGACGGCGACGTGCGCGACAAGGGCGCGCTCGAACGCGCCGCCGCCGGCTGCGACGCGCTCTGCCACGCGGCCGCGCTCGTCAGCATCTGGCGGCGCCGCCGCGCGGACTTCGACGACGTGAACGTGGGCGGCCTGCGGAACGCGCTCGACGTGGCGTCGGCCCGCAGCATGTCGCGCATGCTCTACACGTCGTCGTTCGTCGCGCTGCCGCCGCGCGATCGCACCGATCCGATCGCGGCCAACGACTACCAGCGAACGAAGGTCGCCGCCGATCGCGTCGCCGACGGCGCCGTGGCCGCCGGCGCGCCGCTCGTCCGCGTCTATCCCGGCGTCGTCTACGGGCCCGGATTGTTCACCGAGGGCAATCTCATCGGACGGCTCGTCGCCGATCACCTCCGGCGGCGATTGCCGGGTCTCATCGGGCCGGAGAACCGCTGGTCGTTCGCGTACGTCGACGACGTCGCCGCGGGGCATGTGGCGGCGCTCGAGCGCGGTCGCGCGGCCGCGCGATACGCGCTCGGCGGCGAGAACGCGCCGCAGCAGCGCGTGTTCGAGATCGTCCAGACGCTGACCGGACGCCGGCCGCCGCCGCGCATTCCGTTCCCGGTGGCGACGCTGCTCGGCGCCGCCGAAGAGGCGCGCGTCTCGCTGTTCGGCGGAACGCCGCTCGTGACGCGCGGCGCCGTCGAGATTTTCCGCCACGACTGGTCGCTCGACAGCAGCGATGCGGTGCGCGATCTCGGCTACACGATGACGCCGCTCGCCGACGGCGTCGCGAAGACGCTCGCCTCGTTCGCCGATGCACTCTGAGCGCGCGCGGCAGTGGGTCCACATCGGATCCGGATCGTTCGCGCTGCTCCTCCGCGTGCTCACCTGGTGGCAGGCCGCGGCGCTCGCGGCCGTCGCGCTCGCCTTCAACGTCGTCGCGCTGCCGCGCGTCGGCGGACGGCGGCTCTACCGGCCGGCCGACGAAGCGCGCGGCTTTCCGATCGGCATCGTGCTCTACCCGCTCGCGGTGTTGCTCCTCATCCTGATCTTCCCGTCGCGCCTCGACATCGTTGCCGCGGCGTGGGCGGTGCTCGCATTGGGTGACGGCGCGGCGACCCTTGCCGGGCAGCGCGCGCGGCGCCGGCTTCCCTGGAACCGTGACAAGACGGTGAAGGGCACGACCGCCTTCATCGTGTTCGGCGGCCTCGGCGCCGTCGTGCTCGCGTGGTGGGTGCGGCCGAACGTCGCGCCGCGGCCGCCGCTCGCGTTCACGATCGCGGCGCCGATCGCGGCGGCGATTGCGGCGGCGTTCGTCGAGACGATTCCCGTCCGGCTCGACGACAACGTGTCGGTGCCGGCGGCCGCCGCGGTCGTGTTGTGGCTCGCGAGCGAGATGGATTCCGCGTCGTGGCAGGCGGCACGCGGCGCGGTCGCGGCGGCGCTGCCGTGGGCGATCGCGCTCAACGCGCTGACGGCGTGGGGCGGTCATCGCGCGCGAACCGTGTCCGCGTCGGGCGCGATCGCCGGAGCGATCGTCGGGATGCTGATCTACGCCGGCAGCGGACCCGGCGGCTGGGTGCTGTTGTTCGCGGCGTTCCTCGCGGCGTCGATGACCTCGCGCCTCGGCCTGCAGCGCAAGACGCTGCTCGGAATCGCCGAAGAGCGCGGCGGACGGCGCGGCGCGGGCAACGCGATCGCGAACTGCGGCGTCGCGGTGCTCGCGGCGATCGCCGCCGTCACGACGCCGCACGCGCACGGAGCGCTCGTCGCGTTCGTCGCGGCGCTCGCCGCCGGCGCCAGCGACACGGTTGCGAGCGAGATCGGGAAAGCGTGGGGGACGTCGACGTTCCTCGTGACCACCTTCGGACGCGCCAGGCCGGGGACGCCGGGCGCGATGTCGCTCGAGGGGACCGCGGCCGGCATCGTCGCCGCCGCCGCGCTCGCGGCGCTCGGCGTCGCGCTCGGCCTCGTGCCCGCGTCGGCCATCGTACCAGCCGTCGTCGGCGCGACCGCCGGCGCGCTCGTCGAAAGCGCCCTCGCCGCGACGCTCGAAGGACCGGGTATCCTGAACAACGACATGCTGAACTTCATCAACACGGCGGTCGCGGCGGCCGTCGCGGTCGCGATCGCGTGACGACAGCGGCCGGGTCCGGCGTCCGCGACGCGGCCGCGCGAGCCGTGGTCGGCGACGCTGCTCGTCGCGCCGCTCGTCGGATCCGCGATGGCGGCGCTCCTCAACGCCGGCAACAACGCGCTGAATCAGATCTACGACCTCGAGATCGATCGCATCAACAAGCCGAAGCGTCCGCTGCCGAGCGGCCGCCTCACGATCGCGCAGGTATGGTGGTTCACGAACATCACCTACGCGGTGTCGCTCGTGCTCGCCTGGCTCGTCGCCCCGGGAGGGAGGCACGAATGCTTCTGGCTCGTGGCGGTCGCCGTCGTCTGCACGTACGTCTACTCGGTGCCGCCGCTGCGGACCAAGCGTCTCGGGATCTGGGCGAACGTGACGATCGCGATCCCGCGCGGCGTGCTGCTGAAAGTGGCCGGGTGGTCGTCGGTGAAGACGATCCTCGGCGTCGAGCCGTGGTACATCGGCGCGATCTTCGGCCTGTTCCTCCTTGGCGCGACGACGACGAAGGACTTCGCGGACATGGACGGCGATCGCCGCGGCGGATGCCGCACGCTGCCGATTCAGTACGGCGTGCGGCGCGCGGCCTGGATGATCTCGCCGTCGTTCGTCGTCCCGTTCCTGATGATCAACGCCGGCGCGGCCGCGCACGTGCTCACGGGGAACTTCGTGCTGCTCCAGATCCTCGGCGCACTGATGACGGCCTACGGCGTCTACGTGCTCTTCCTGATGCTGCGGCGCCCCGAAGATCTCGCCGTGGAAGAGAACCACGTGTCGTGGGCGCACATGTACCGCATGATGTTCGTCGCGCAGATCGGCTTTGCAGTCGCGTATCTGCTATAACCGCCAGAAATCGCCCGTCAATCCGACGCGCGCGAAGATCTCCATCGCTTCGTCGCGCGTCGGACGTCGAAAATCGGCGGCGAGGCGGTTGCCGTACCAGCGCTGCGAAAGATCCCACGCCTGCGCG
>QHWK01000346.1:0-2049 GCA_003223775.1 Acidobacteriota bacterium | reverse complement strand
CGAGCGCGGCCAGAATTCCGAACGCATCCCAGGCGCACGGCGCGTACCAGGACGCCTCGCCGACGGCCGTGCGGAACGCCGTCGCGACGCCCGAAAACGGCGGCGCCCACGCGACGATCGACGTCCCCGGCTGCAGCACGATCACGTGCGCGTCGGCGAGCGCCCGATACGCCGCGTCCACGCCGGCGGCGTCGATGCCCGTCGCGCGCGCGGTCGCCTCGACGCCAGGCGTGACGGCGTGCTCGACGACCGCCGCGTAAATCGCGTCGCGGACGATCTCGTCACGGCCTCGAAAAGAAGACAGCACGAACGCCTCGGTTGCGTTATCGTATTCCTTACTTGGAGGCACGCTCGATGGTTCGTACCACGATGAAAAGGCTATTGATCGCGCTGCTCGTGGCGTTCATGGCGGCATCGGCGGCCGAAGCGGCGACCAAAAAAGTGCGCCACCGCGCGAAGCACTCGACGCGCGTGTCCTCCGGCGCCGTCTCCGGCGGCACGAGCGCGGCGGCCGCGCCCAAGCGCGCCGCCAAGAAGAAGGCCGCGGGGAAGGCGAGCGCGACCAAGCCCGCGGCCAAGAAGCCGGCGGCGAAATCGGCCGCGGCCGCCGCTCGACGCAAGCCGACGACGAAGCCGCGCTGAGAGCGCGTCCGGCGTCCGCTTGACATCGCCCGTGCCCCGCCACATGATCGAGTGGCGAAATAAAGGCGAATGTCGTGGCGACGTCGTATCCACTCCTCTTTGATCTGGGCGCGCGCAAGCCGACGACGCGCGACGTCGCGAACACGGTCCGCGCCGGCGGCATCGCCGCGCTGACCGAAGCGGAGCGCCGCGCCGACCGCGCCCGCTACCAGGAGATCACCTGCCGCTCGGCGCTCAACCCCGTCAAGGGGATGCCGTTCGAGTGGACCCTCAATCCGTACCGCGGCTGCACGCACGGGTGCCATTACTGCTACGCCCGCCGCTACCACGTCCAGTTCGAGATGAACGCCGACGACGAGTTCGCGTCGGTGATTCTCGTGAAGAACAATTTCGTTGAAATGCTGGCCCGCGAGCTGGCGCGCCAGTCCTGGAAGGGTGAATACGTCGCCGTCGGCACCGCGACCGACTGCTATCAGCCGATCGAAGGCCACTACAAGCTGACGCGGCGCTCGATCGAGGTGTTGCTGAAGCACCACAATCCGATGGGCCTGGTCACGAAGGGGCCCATGGTTGTGCGCGACAAAGATCTGCTTCTGGCGCTCTCGAAGGAGACAACCTGCACGGTCTACATGAGCGTGCCGACCGTGGACGAGCACGCCTGGGAGCTGCTCGAACCAGGCACGGCGCATCCGCTTCAGCGGCTGCGGGCCGTGCGCGAGCTGGTCGACGCGGGCGTCTGCGCCGGCGTGCTGATGAACCCGATCGTGCCCGGCTTCTCCTCGTCGCGCTCGAAGCTGGAGCGAACCGTCAAGGCGATTGCGGACCACGGCGCGCGCTTCGTTGGCTGCAACGTGATGTTCCTCGAGGACGGCACGCGCGCGCACTTCATGAAGTTCCTCGAGCGCGAGTTTCCGTCGTGGGTGCCGCGATACGAGACGCTGTACAGAAAAAAGTACGCGCCCGAGGAGTATCGGAAGCAGGTGCAGGGGATGGTGCGCGCGCTACAGACGCGCTACGGCGTCGAGCCGCGCGAGCGCGAACCGCATCAGGAATCACCAGGCGAAGCCGAACAGGTCGGCTTCGCGTGGTGAGATACCGTCATGGGTTACTTCGCGCCTACGCGACGTCGCCGTAGGCGAGCGACGGATCGGGCGACATCTTCACCGACGGCTCGACGACGAGCGCTTCGTTCCTGACGGCGACCTCGAAGTGCGAGCCGTCCTTCCACTGCGCGCTGATCGGCAGCTTGATCTGCTCGTCGATGAAGCGCTTCAGGAAGCGCGCGCCGAAGGCCATGCTGTAGCCCTTCGCCACGACGAGCTCGAGCGCCTCGCCGCTGACCTTGATCGTCTTGCCGGCCTTCGCGAGCGTCAGCGTCACCTGCTGCAGATAGATCCGCGCAATCTC
>QHWK01000345.1 GCA_003223775.1 Acidobacteriota bacterium | reverse complement strand
AGAAGGGGACGATCCTCACCGACGAGATCCTGCAGGCGATGCCGTACGAGACGATGGTGCGGTTGAAGATTTCTACCGACGACACGCGGCTCGAGGACGATCTGCGCGATCTCGAGGAGCGGACCGAGCGCCAGGTGGAAGTGACCCGCAACCTCTTCGAGGAGAAGAAGGAGAAGATCCGGCGCGGCGACGAGCTGCCGCCGGGCGTCATCAAGCTGGTGAAGGTGTACGTCGCGATGAAGCGCAAGCTGTCGGTCGGCGACAAGATGGCCGGCCGCCACGGCAACAAGGGCGTCATCGCGCGCATCCTCCCCGAGGAGGACATGCCGCACCTGCCGGACGGGACGCCGGTGGAGATCGTGCTCAACCCGCTCGGCGTGCCGTCGCGCATGAACGTCGGCCAGATTCTCGAGACGCACCTCGGATGGGCCGCGCACGCGCTCGGCCTCTATTTCGCGACGCCGGTGTTCGACGGCGCGACCGAACAGGAGATCAAGAACTGGCTCGATCGCGCCGGGCTGCCCAAGGGCGGCAAGACGCAGCTCTTCGACGGCATGACGGGCGAGCCGTTCGAGCAGAACGTCACCGTCGGCTACATCTACATGCTGAAGCTCTCGCACCTGGTCGACGACAAGATCCACGCGCGATCGATCGGGCCGTACTCGCTCATCACCCAGCAGCCGCTGGGCGGCAAGGCGCAGTTCGGCGGCCAGCGCTTCGGCGAGATGGAGGTCTGGGCGCTCGAGGCCTACGGCTCGGCGCACATCCTCCAGGAGCTGCTGACGGCGAAGTCGGACGACGTGACGGGCCGCGCGAAGATCTACGAAGCGATCGTCAAGGGTGACGCGTCGTTCACGGCGGGCCTGCCCGAGTCCTTCAACGTGCTCATCCGCGAGCTCCAGTCGCTCTGTCTCGACGTGGAGCTGATGAAGACGAAGAAGAAGCCGGTCGAGGTGACGCCGGAGCCGGTGCTGGAACAGGTGTAACAGGAGTCATGGCTGATGGCTGATGGCTAATGGCATATGGTTGATGGTGGATGGTCGCACCGTCCTCCATCGTCCCTATGCCATCAGCCTTCAGCCATTAGCCATGTCAAGGAAACACACATGAGACCAAGTTTCCACGAACGGGGAGCGCTGACGAGCGATTTCGATGCGATTCGCATCAGCCTCGCCTCGCCCGACAAGATCATGTCGTGGTCGCACGGCGAGGTGACCAAGCCGGAGACGATCAACTACCGCACGTTCAAGCCCGAACGCGACGGGCTGTTCTGCGCGAAGATCTTCGGCCCGATCACCGACTGGGAATGCCTCTGCGGCAAGTACAAGCGCATGAAGCACCGCGGGGTGATCTGCGACAAGTGCGGCGTCGAGGTAACGCAGGCCAAGGTCCGCCGCGAGCGGCTCGGCCACATCACGCTCGCCACGCCGGTGAGCCACGTCTGGTTCTTCAAGGGGCTGCCGAGCCGCATCGGCCACCTGCTCGACATCTCGCTCCGCGATCTCGAGCGCGTCCTCTATTTCGAGGCCTACGTCGTCGTCGATCCGGGCGAGACCGAGCTGAAGCAGAACCAGCTGCTGAACGAGGAGCAGTACCGCAAGGCGCGTGAAGAGCATCAGCACCGCTTCCGCGCGCAGATGGGCGCCGAGGCGATCAAGGAGCTGCTGAAGCGCGTGAACATCGAGCGGCTCGCGGTCGAGCTGCGCGACAAGATGCGCGCGGAGCAGTCGGCGCAGAAGAAGCTGAAGTACGCCAAGCGCCTCAAGGTGGTCGACTCGTTCAGAAAGTCGAGCAACCGCCCCGAGTGGATGATCCTCGACGTGATCCCGGTGATTCCGCCGGAGCTGCGTCCGCTCGTGCCGCTCGACGGCGGCCGCTTCGCGACCTCCGACCTGAACGATCTCTATCGGCGCGTCATCAACCGCAACAACCGGTTGAAGAAGCTGATGGAGCTGAAGGCGCCTGACGTCATCATCCGCAACGAGAAGCGGATGCTGCAGGAGGCCGTCGACGCGCTGTTCGACAACGGGCGCCGCGGCCGCGTGCTGCGCGGCGCGAACAACCGTCCGCTGAAGTCGCTGTCCGACACGCTCAAGGGCAAGCAGGGGCGCTTCCGCCAGAACCTGCTCGGCAAGCGCGTCGACTACTCCGGCCGCTCGGTGATCGTCGTCGGTCCCGAGCTGAAGCTGCACCAGTGCGGCCTGCCGAAGAAGATGGCGCTCGAGCTCTTCAAGCCGTTCATCTACAACAAGCTCGAAGAGCGCGGCTTGGTGCAGACGATCAAGCAGGCGAAAGAGATGGTCGAGCTGCAGCGTCCCGAAGTGTGGGACGTGCTCGAGGAAGTGATTCGCGAGCACCCGGTGCTGCTGAACCGCGCGCCGACCTTGCACCGCCTCGGCATCCAGGCGTTCGAGCCGGTGCTGGTCGAGGGCAAGGCGATCCGCATCCACCCGCTCGTCTGCACGGCGTTCAACGCGGACTTCGACGGCGACCAGATGGCCGTCCACATCCCGCTGTCGCCCGAAGCGCAGATCGAGGCGTCGGTGCTGATGCTCTCGAGCAACAACATCCTGTCGCCCGCGCACGGCGCGCCGATCGCGATTCCCTCGCAGGACATCGTCCTCGGCTGCTACTACCTGACGAAGGCGAAGAGCGGCGCGAAGGGCGAGGGCCGTGCGTTCGGCAACCCGGAAGACGTGATGCTGGCGCTCGAGGCTGGCGAGCTCGAGACGCTGTCGCCGATCCGGCTGCGCTACACCGGCGACCTGCAGGATCTGACGGCGTCGCGCGACGACCAGGACGTGCTGCACACAGAAGTGCAGACGGTGAACCACAAGATCATCAACACGACGGTCGGCCGCGTGATCCTGAACCAGTCCATTCCCCACGAGATGCCGTTCATCAACGGCCTTCTCAAGAAGAAGGGGCTGCAGCAGCTCGTGCAGAGCTGCTACCTGAAGTTCGGCCTCGAGAAGACGGTCGAGATGCTCGACTCGCTCAAGAACGTCGGCTTCACCTACGCGACGCGATCGGGGCTGTCGATCGGCATCGACGATCTGATCATCCCGAAGGAGAAGGCGGCGCTCGTCACCAAGGCGCGCGAGGAAGTGATCAAGGTCGAGTCGCAGTACCTCGAGGGCGCGATCACCAACGGCGAGCGCTACAACAAGGTGATCGCGATCTGGTCGGAGGCGACCGAAGAGATCGCCAACGCCATGTTCGGCGAGATGGAGGCGCTCGACAAGGAAGGCAAGACCTTCAACCCGGTCTACATCATGGCCGACTCCGGCGCGCGCGGCTCGAAGCAGCAGATCCGCCAGCTCGCCGGCATGCGCGGCCTGATGGCCAAGCCGTCGGGCGAAATCATCGAGACGCCGATCACGGCGAACTTCCGTGAAGGGCTCGAGGTGCAGCACTACTTCATCTCGACGCACGGCGCCCGCAAGGGCCTCGCGGACACGGCGCTCAAGACGGCGGACTCGGGCTACCTCACGCGGCGTCTGGTCGACGTCGCGCAGGACGTGATCATCCACGAGATCGACTGCGGCACCGTGGACGGGATCGAAGCGCGCGCGATCGTCGAGTCGGGCGAGGTCATCGAGCCGCTCCGCGACCGCATCATCGGCCGCACCACGCTCGAGCGGATCACCGACCCGTTCACGGGCGAGGCGATCGTCGACGTGAACGAGATCATGGACGAGGAGCTCTCGTCCGCGATCCAGGACGCCGGCATCGAGAAGGTGAAGATCCGGTCGGTGCTCACCTGCACGTCGCGCCGCGGCGTCTGCGCGAAGTGCTACGGCCGCGACCTCGCCACCGGCAAGCTGGTGGAGCTCGGCCAGGCGGTCGGCGTCATCGCGGCGCAGTCGATCGGCGAGCCGGGCACGCAGCTGACGATGCGGACCTTCCACATCGGCGGCACCGCGTCGCGCGTCAGCGAGCAGTCGACGCTCGAGGCGCGCAACGCCGGCACCGTCCGGTTCCACGGCCTGCAGGTCGTCGAGGCGAAGGACGGCGCCCTCGTCGTGATGAACCGGAGCGGATCGCTCGTCGTGCAGGATCAGAAGGGGCGCGATCGCGAGCGCTACCCGATCGTCTACGGCGCGCGGCTGAAGGTGAAGGAAGGGCAGCACATCGAGCAGGGGCAGGTGCTCGTCGAGTGGGATCCGTACACCTTCTCGATCCTCACCGAGGATCCCGGGCAGGTGCGCTTCAAGGACATCCTCGAGGGCATCACGGTGCACGAGGAAGTCGACGAGGTCACCGGCCTCTCGCGCCTCATCATCGTCGACTCGCCGGACGAGAAGAAGCAGCCGGCGGTGGAGATCAAGGGGAAGGACGGAAAGGTCAACCGCAAGTACCACATGCCGTCGCACGCGCACCTCATGGTGCAGGACGGCGAGATGGTGAGCGCGGGCGACGTCCTCGCCAAGATCCCGCGCGAGACGACGAAGACGAAAGACATCACGGGCGGTCTGCCGCGCGTGGTCGAGCTGTTCGAGGCGAGAAAACCCCGCGAGACGGCGATCATCTCCGAGATCGACGGCGTCGTGAAGCACGGCGGCATCGTCAAGGGGCAGCGCAAGATCATCATCGTCCCCGACGAGCCGGGCGCGGAGCCGCGCGAGTACGGGCTGCCGCGCGGCGTCCACGTGAACGTGCAGGAAGGCGAGCGCGTGCGCGCGGGCGAGCCGCTGATGGACGGACCGTCGAACCCGCACGACATCCTGAACGTGCTCGGCGAGAAGGCGCTGCAGTCCTACCTCGTGAACGAGATTCAGGAGGTCTACCGGCTGCAGGGCGTGAACATCAACGACAAGCACATCGAGACGATCGCGCGGCAGATGATGCGGTGGGTGAAGATCGAGGACGTCGGCGACACCGAGTTCCTCGTCGACGAGCAGGTGGACAAGTTCCGCTTCCTCGAGGAGAACGAGCGCGTGATCTCCGCGGGCGGGCGTCCGGCGCAGGGCCGGCCGCTGCTGCTGGGGATCACGAAGGCGTCGCTCTCGACCGACTCGTTCATCTCGGCGGCGTCGTTCCAGGAGACGACGCGCGTGCTCACCGAAGCGTCGATTTCCGGGAAGGTCGATCACCTGCGCGGCCTGAAGGAGAACGTGACGATGGGCCGGCTGATCCCGGCGGGCACCGGCTTCGAGTACTACCGGAACGTGCGGATCCCGGCCGACGAGCCGCCGCCGCCGCCGGCGCCGCCGCAGCCGAGCGACGACGAGCTCGAGCTGGAGCGCGACATGGAGTACTTCGTGGAGCCGGAGGAAGCGCTCGGTCCGCGGACGGGGGATCTGGGCGAGTAACACGCACCTGTAGGGCGACCCTTTCAGGGTCGCCAACGATCCGTTCCGATGTCAGGGCGGCGATCGAAAGATCGCCGTCCTTTTTTTGTACGCGGCCCGAGACTTCGCGCGGCAACGGCGCGTTCGCCGGCGCGTTCAAGCGCCCGACGCAGCGTCGAGGTTCTCCTGGATGAATCGCGGGCTGAGACGCACGTCCAGCTGCACGAGTGGACTGTCGCCGATGCAGCGGAAGCTGTGCACCTCACCGGCTTTGATCACGAGGATGTCGCCCGCGCCCGCCTCGAACTCGCGTCCGTCGACGACCCACCGTCCGCGGCCCTGCTGAATGAACTGCACCTCGTCGTACGGATGACGATGCGGACCGGGACCGGCGCCGGGTTGACCGTGGAAGAGGAACACCGAGACGTCGACGCCGCCGTGGTCGGCCCCGACGAAATTGTGCGAGCTGCCGCGCAGCGGAAGATCTTCCTGTCGGATGCGAATCATTGGTCCTCCGGTTCGAGCGACGAACGGCATCGGCGGCGGGCGCGGCCGTCGATCCTGGTGCGAGGAGCAGGACGGACGCGGCGTACTTGTACCTGAAGTACTATGCGGACGACGACGCTCGTCGCAACGGGGCGCGCGACTTTCCCGATTATCCGATGCCCGCACGCGAGCCGCCGCCGTTCGATCGCGATCGGCACCTGCCGTAGCGTGCCACGAAAGCGGCTTGCTGCGGCCGTCGGGCGGTGCGTCGCGGTGCACGCACGCCGACATGCGCGATGGTCCGCTTCCGAGCGTCCCGAACCACGACGTCGTCGCCGTGCG
>QHWK01000344.1 GCA_003223775.1 Acidobacteriota bacterium | reverse complement strand
CCGATATCGATCCGAAGCGTTTCAGGTACGAGAGCGCCTGCGCGCTGTCGTCAGTCCCCCATCCCCACTCGGGATACACCGCCCAAAGGGGAATGTGCGCGAAGACGACGATCGGCGTACTGCTCTTGAGACGTTTCACGTCTTTCTCGAGCCACTCGAGCTGTTCCTGGCCGAGACTCCCAAGGCCGCCGGCTTTGAGGTTGACGACGTTGACGAGTCCGATGAAGTGCACGCCGCCTTCGTCGAAGCTGTGCCAGCCGGCGCCCTGAGTACCTTTGCCGAATCGCTGCAGGTAGCTCCTGCCGTCGTCCTCGAGCACGTCGTGTTCGCCCGGCACATAAAAGACCGGCACGGAGAGCTCCGACAGCACTTGCTGCAGCGTATCGAACTCGGCCGGCCTGGAGAGATGCGTCAGGTCGCCGGTGTGCAGGACGAAGGATGGCGGATCGGGCTCCGCCTTGATCTTTGCGATCGCCGCGCGCAGCGTCGCGGTCACGTCTGCGTTCGCGGCTTTGTCGAAACCGATGTGGCTGTCGCTGATCTGCACGAATCGCAGGCCGCCGCCGGCGCCGTTCGACATGCCGTGTGCTGCATGGCCGAGAGGCATGCCTTTCAGGACGCCGCTCGACATCGTCCATACCGCTCCGGTACCGACCCACGCCATGCACTGCAGGAACCCGCGACGGTCTACACCGTTCTCTTCGTCTTTCGTTGCCACACATGCCTCCTCTTTGATTCGATTCCAGGTACTTCTACCGGGTGATCGTGCCGACCATGCTGGGATGGATCGTGCAGTGATACGGACCTGCCGTTCCGATTGGCATCGGCGCGCTCGACGCGCCTGGCCTGAGCTTCCCCGTGTCGACCGATCCGTCGTCGAGGACAATGTGATGCGTCTCGATGTCCCCGTTGTGCCAGACCGCCGGGTGAACCGCCGGAATACTCTTCGGATTTGGTGAGAACGACCGCGCGCCGTTGATCCCGATCACCTCGATCGTGATGGGGTTGGCTCCCGTCACGTCCGATGGCGCGTTGACACCCGCACACGATGACGTAGCGAGACAGAACGCCGCGAGCGCGAATCGACGTCGAAGAAGGCTGCTCATCCGACGACCACCTGGCCCGTCATCCTCGGGTGGATCGAGCAGTAGTACTTGAACGTGCCGGCGGCGGGGAACGTGTACGAGAACTTCTCGTCGGTGTCGAGCACGGGCGACGCGAACTTCTTGTCCGTGCTCACGACGTTGTGCGGGACATCGTCGCGGTTCGTCCACGTCACAGTGGCGCCGATCGGGACCGCGATCGTCGCCGGCGCAAACTTGAAGTTGTCCACGACCACGTGCGGGCCGTCGCCGAGCGCCGGCGTGGTGTCCTCGATGTGTGTGCCCTTCACGACGCCAGTCGCCAGCGTCCACAAGGCGGCGGTGCCCATCCACGCCATGCGCTGCAGAAACCCGCGTCGATCGACGTTCCGTTCGTTCTCGCTGTTCGTCACAGATGCCTCCACTTACGGGCGCAGAAAATCCGCGCCCCACACCAGCACGGCTCCGAAATGTCCGGCGACGCCAACGAGACCCGCCGCGCAGAACACGGCCGCGCGATACGCCCACGTCAATCGCGGCGATGGGTTGGAGACAACGCGGCCGGTTGTACAGGCTGCGGCAATCGCCAGGACCGCGGCGTAGGTGCCCAGCCAGCGGTGCGATTCGAGCGAGGGCGACGCCTCCACGATGCGCGACGACGCCAGCAGCCAGCCGGCGACGGTGGAGACGACGGCAAACGCGGCCCCGGCGCGAAGGTTCGCCACCGCGACCGCGCGCCACTCCCGCGTGCGCGTCGCCATGGCCAGCAACTCGGCGATCGCCGCGATCAGAATCAGCGCGATCGGAAAGTGCACGAGCAAGGGATGCAAACGTCCGATCAGCGCCATCGGGGATACAGACCGGGGACGCCGCCGATATATTCCGGTGCGGGAATGTCGGTCTTCGGGAATAAACCGGACGCGATCCCGGTCTTACAGAGAGGCGATGCCTTCGCGTGTATTCGAGGAAGTCGTCTTGCCTCACCTGGACGCCGCGTTCAACTACGCGCGCTGGCTGACCAAGAGCGACGCGGACGCCGAGGACGTCGTGCAGGACGCGGCCGTGCGCGCCCTTCGATTCTTTTCATCCCTGCGTAACGACGATGCGCGCGCGTGGCTGCTCACCATCGTGCGCAACACGTGGAATGCGCGCTTTTCGAGGGTCGGCAGCGCCGATGAGCACATGGTGCTGGACGACATGAAAGACGATCGCCCGGACGGACAACTCGACGCCGAGGCGCTGGTGATACAGCGTCAGACGGTCGAGCGCGTGCAGCGTGCCATCGAAACGTTGCCGACGGATTTTCGAGAAGTGATCGTGCTGCGCGAGATCGAGGGGCTCTCGTACAAGGAAATCGCGGCGGTGGCCGGCATCCCGATCGGGACCGTGATGTCGCGGCTGGCGCGGGCCCGCGAGCGGCTGCTGGCGCTGCTCGGTCCGGACCTCGCGAGAGGAGGCATCGGTGATCTGTCCTGACGTCGAACGGTTGATCGACGCCTACAGCGACGACGAGCTCGATGCCGCTCAGGCCACCGGGGTAAAGGCCCACGTCGCCACGTGTCCGACGTGCCACCAGCGCGTCGCCGAGCGCGCCGCCTTGCGGCGCTTGATCCGCGGCGTCCCGTATTACGCCGCGCCCAGCCGCGTCCGCCGCGCGGTCGTCGCGATACGGCGACCCGCTCGCGTCACGCCGCGGCGGCTCGCATTGGCGGCCACGGTGCTCCTGGCCGTTTCAGTCGGCACGGGCGCGGTGGTGCGAACGGTCCGCGCGCGGCAGGCGGCCACGGCCACGCTCGCGCAGGACGTCGTCGCGAGCCATGTGCGAGCGTTGATGGGCGCGCACCTGTTCGACGTGCGCTCCTCGGACCAGCACACGGTGAAGCCGTGGTTTCAAGGCAAGCTGGATTTCTCGCCACCCGTCGAGGACCTTGCGGGCCTCGGCTTTCCGCTCGTCGGCGCCCGCGTCGACGCGGTCGGCGGTCGACCCGTCGCGGCGCTCGTGTATCAGCGCCGCCAGCACACGATCAACGTGTTCATCTGGCCGGCGGCGGACACCGTTGGCGCGCTTGCCGACGCCCGATCGTTCCGCGGCTTTCAGGTCCGTCATTGGACGCGCAACGCGATGGCGTTGTGGGCCGTCTCCGATCTCAACGATCTCGAGCTCGACCAGTTCGTTCGTGCCCTTCAGCCGTGAGGCAGACATGACCACGAACGATCAGAATGTGATGCTCAGCAAATATTGAATCAGATCGTGCTTCTCACTCCCAGACAGGCCTAGATGAAAGCACGTGTTGTAATGGTCGACAACGGCGCCGAGCGTGGCAAAGCGGCCATCATGGAAGAAGCCACCCTTCGTATGCGAGAAGATCGCGCCGATCGGTGATGTGCGGTACCGCTGGTCGGGCGCCCGATCCGCCTGGAAGGGGTCCACGCAGACTTCGGCCGGCGTGTGCAGGTTCCAGCCGGGGTCGGTCCAGGACGGCTCCACGTGGCAGTTGTTGCACGCGGCTTTCCCGCTGAACAGATCATCGCCTCGCTTCGCCGCTGCCGGATCGAAGCTGCCGGCCCGAGGCTGCGGCGAGGGAATCGCGAGCTGATAGAACTGCAGGTCCGACAGCTTCGACGTGATCCTGTCGTCGTCCGGGCTGATGTGCGGCAAGTCGCCGAACCCGTGCGCCGCAGCGATTGGAAACTGCGCCGCGTTGTCGAGGCGCGGATCGAAGAATCGTCCGACGCCGTGCATCTCCAGGTTGGCGACGAACGCGTTCCAGTGCGGCACGGATCCCCAGCCGGTCCACGTGTGCAGGTTGACGCCGCCCAGGCCAAACGCGGGCGGGATCAGCGTCGCGCCCGGCACGTTGGTCCGCGTGACCACACCGTTGCTGATTTGTTTGGGATTGAACGCCTTGCCGTCCAGAATCAGCTCGGCGTCGAACTTGCCGGGGCCCCAGCTGCGGAGCACCGTTCTGACCGTGCTCTGATTCGTATGCAGCAGCGACGCGAAGGCGCTCAAGTCCGGCGCGAGCGCGACGATGGCGCCGACGTTCAAGTCGCGATTCGCCCACCCGTCGAGACGATGGCCCACGCAGCCGGTGCCCGGATTCGGCGTCACGGCGCCCGCGCAGAGCGACGGATGCGAATCGTCGACCGTCGAATGGCACAGCGCGCACTGGATGCCGACTGACTTCAGCGTGCCGTTCGCGTGGAATTCGCCCGTGACGCCGATGACGGCGTTCAACTTCAGGAGCGCGAGCGTCACGGCGGGATCGTCCAGGTTCACCTTCCCTTGCTCGATCTGATCCACCAGATCGGCTGGCAGCGCCCCGACGTCGATCTTCAGGCCGACGGCCAGGGCCGTGCGTGGGCTGACGCCAGGGCCGACGCCGCCGAAACGCGTTCCCTCGATCGCTTCGTGCAGTTTCAGCGTGCCGCCCCAGAATGCCTCGTCGCCGAAGGTGTCGAACCGGAACGTGTGCCGGCCGCGTCTGGCCTTCTGCTCGGCGTTCGCGATCGGGTCTTTGATCGGTGGCGTCGCCGCGCTCGGTTGGACGGCGAGCTGCGAGTGTCCGACGGCCATCCCGGCCGTGAACAACCACGACAGGCTCACGCCAATGAGCCAGATGCGAGATGTCGAACGGACCATCTGATCCTCCATACGGCTGCGGCGGAGGAGCGCGCGAGTGTGGAGTGTCGTGCGAATGGTGCACCGGTGATCGGGCTGACGGACACGCGCCCGTCTTTCCGGTGTACGGTTTCGCATCGGCGGAGGATGAACCCGCGCGCTGCCCCGCAAACGGCAGCCGGCCGCCGATGGGCAAGCCAAGTACCGAACGCTCAGGATCCGAAACGCTTGGAAAATCGCGCCGCCTCTCGAAATGCTGACGTTCGGCACTGGAAAACGATTCCATGGCCGGCGCGTCGCGAGTCCAGATCTCGGAAAAGTTACGACAGATACATAAGGATTATTTGTCGAATCTCGGCTCGGAAGCGACGGCGCGTTGCAGAATTACGTGTAGCGCAGCCCGCTCTAAACAGTTCCTCGAAGAATTTGGCACCAGGGCATGCGAGTCGGGAATTCCATCGTGCGACCGGGATGACGTTTCTAGCGACTGAACGGCTGCGTTGACGGCCGTGCCATAGACGGCGCGGGCAACGGAGCGTCCGACGCGAAGCGCCTCAGGACGTTCTCGGTGATTCGCGACACGTTGTTCGTGTAGTTGTCGTACGACAGGCTGGCGCACCACGCGATCGATCCGGTCGAGAACACGGCGCCGCCGTTCGGATACTCGAGATACGCGAGATCGGCGTGCACCAGCTTGTTGACGGAGCCGCCCTGACGCGAATCGGCCGTGTTCACTTCCTCCACGACGTGCTGATAGGCGTCGGAGTGTCCGTACGACTGCGCGAGGATCAACGTGTGCGGCGGCGACCCAATCGCGTAGTCGACGCGATCGATCTCCTGGCCCGCGGCGCCTTCGCCGAGCGCGAGCGACGGAAAGTCGCCGATCACTTCGTCGGCGCCGATTCCTTCGAAGATGAATGCGGCGCGCGGATCGAAACTGCCCGGCAGCCGTTTGTACGGCGATCCCTTGTCGAAGCCCTGCGCCGTGAAGCCGACGCCGAAGTACCGCTGCGGCGGAATACCGCGGAACCGCCACAATCCTCCGGGCTCGCCGGTCAGGCTGTGGTACGACTCGCCCGGCGCGCCCTGCCAGTGCTCCGTGCCGTCGCGGCGCCGCAACTCGATGAACCGTCCGCTCGGATCCATCGGCGTGACCCAGTAGAAGCCGTTGCCGCCCATGTACATGACGCGGCCGCCCTTCTCGAGATACGTGTGCAGTCCCTCGAGCATCTCGCGCGAGTAGTACTCGGGATGCGATCCCGTGAGAACGACCTTGTACGGCGCGACGAGCGCCGCGCCCTCGAAGTGCAGATCCTGATCGGTGATGATGTCGGCGGCCAGCCCCTTCACGTCCAGCCAGTCGACGATGTAGGTGTCCTCCATGAATTGCCACGGGTTCCGTGTGGTGATCTTCGGCCGCATGTTCGTGATCGGCCGCAGACGCGACGAGTAGCCGATGCCGCTGCCGTCGGTGTGGTGCGAGTAGTTGCTGAGGATGTTGATACTCTGGTTGCCGGTCGAGCCGTACGCGAGATAGCTGAACGTCGGCACCAGAAACGCGATCTTCGCCGTCGCCGTTCCCTTCTTCGGACGCACGAAGAACGGCACGTAGTCCTCCGCGGAATCGGTCCGCAGCCGCGCCGCGTAGACGCCGCTCTTGAAATCGGCCGGCACTCTGAACTCGAAGCCCGGCTCCCACTTCGCATCCTCCAGATCGTCGTCGTGAAAATAGATCGCGCCGAACTGACCGCGCGCATGCTTGAAATCCATTTCGTCGCCGGTCCAGTTGTGGCCGGTGACGGCTCGCGTCGGCACGTTCACCGTGGCGCCGTTCAGCTTTCGCGGCGACGTATCGACCACGCGGTTCGTCGCGATGTCGAGCGAGAAATCCCACGCCGCAATCGCGTCCCTGGGCCCGCGGCCCTCGCGAATCGCGTCGAGCTCGGCTCGCGCGAGCGCGTGGCCGTACACCCGCGGGTTCTCGATCTTGCCGTTGAAATGACCGGTCACCGCGGATCCGCTCGCGCCGTTCGGCGCGCCGATCGCGGCGACGAGCAGCGGAGCCGCGTTCGTGGCCAGCGTTTTGATCTCCGTCGGCCGGACGATCGTCGACCGCGTGTCGTCGAATGTGAACTCGGTCAGCGGCTCTTGCGTGAGCGTGACGCGGCCGGTTGCCGCTTCGAACGCCGCCGCGACGAAATACCATGCGGTGGTCGTCACGTGTTGTGGCCGCGGCGCGTTCGCGGCACCCGGAATCGACGGCACCCACGCGCGGAGCGGCGTCTGCGCGCGCACTTTCTCGACGCGTCCGCCCGCGCCGCCGAGCCACAGCGCCAGCCGACCGTCGTTCTCGACGACGAGCCCGTATCCGCTCGCGTCGGCGGCCGACCACTTCGTCACGATGCCCTGATCGCCGTCCGGCGCGCGGCCGCCCGGCGCCTGCGGGTCGTGCCGGGTCATCGCGATCCACGCGGTCACGGTGAAGCTGCCGCTCAGGCGCAGCGCAGCAGTGTCGGCGACGGTGACGTACGATCCGAGCGGCAGCACCTGACGGCGTCCGGCATACTCGCGGTTCACCGGCGTGTCGACGACTGTCTCTTTCATCCCCGGGCCTTTGGGATTGCTGTCGCCGTGGATGATGCGCACGATGTCGGCGCGATATCGCGGCGCGGCGCTGCTGACCATGAACGCGATCGTGTCGCCGGGCTGCGCCGTGAGGTGATCCGCGTAGCCGACGATCCCCATTCGATCGAGGCCTTCCTGCGCGGACGGTTGCACTTGAGGCGCCTGCGCGCGCCCGCCAGCCAGCGCGACGACGACGCATAGCGTCGTAAGCAGAGACGTGCGGGTCTTTCGCATCGCACCCTCCTGAACTGAAATCGATCGAACGACGCCTCTTCAGCGAACGACGATCGGCGACTCGGCTTCGGGCAGAAACAGTTTCGCCGGCGCGCTGCCGTCGACCGGCAGCACCCACACGTCGGCAATCGATGTCGTCCGCCGCGGGATCGCGTAGAGCACGTGCGCCTGGTCGAGCCACTCGACTTGATCGTCGACATACCGCGTCTCGCCGTCGAGCACGCGCTCGACGTTCGACGCGAGATCGAGGACGTGAATGCGCCAGCTGTCCGGGCTCGGGCCGACGCGCTTCTTGTACGCGAGCAGACGATTGTCCGGCGACAGCGACGGACACTCGGCGTTCTCGCGCACCACGGACAACTTCCGGAGCGCCAGCTCGCCGCGGACGAGGTACTTCATGCCGGCCGTGCGCAACGATGCGTAGAATGTCGTCCCGTCGCGGGCGAACGTCACTCCCCAGAAGTTGAAGTCGGTCGCACGAAACCGCTGTCCGTTCTTCCACGTCCCGAACTGCTCCAGCTCGCCGATCTCGTCGCCCGACGACAGATCGACGATCGTCGTGCGGGTCGAGAATTCAGCGGCATAGTCGTCGCCCACGACGAACACCGTGATCGCGCCAACGCGGCCGTCCGGCGCGATGCGCGTGCGGCTCGGCAACCCCTGCAGTTTGATCGCGGTGCCAGGCTTCAGGTGGTCGCTCAACGGCACCGCCGAGTACGTGTTGAGCAGACCACGTTCGACGTGCAGGCAGAGTCCGCGTCCTGCCGCAAACGATACCCGCTGGCACGACGCGGTCGTCGTCAGCCGGGCGGCGAGGTCGTCGAGCGGAGCGATTGCAAGCCTTCCAAAGCCCGGACCCGGAGCCGTGTCGCGAAAGAGGACGTGCGGCCGCGACAACGCGGCGCCGATGGCCGCCGCGCTCGCCGCCTGCATCGGCGGCAGCGGCGGCGCATCGGTGTGCTGCAACCCCATGAACACCGAGCAGAACGCGACGAGGCTGCCGGCGACGAGTCGCCGCGGCGCACGCGCCTTGAATGCCTCGAAGTGCCGGCGCGCGTGTGTCCACGCGACCGCCGCGATCGGAACGAGGATGAGCAGATCGCTGAAGTGGACGCCGTACATGCCGTCGGGACCGTAGGCTTCGGTCGCGCCGTGGACGGCGTCGCTCCACGGGAGCATCCGTGCCTCCGCCCACTCGTGGCCCGTGTAGACGACGAGCTCGCAGACGAAGACGATCGCGAACGACATGGAGACGGTCGCCACGGACTCGGGCGAGAGCGCGCGGCCGACGCGCGTCCACGTCCACGCGATCGCTCCGGCAATCGCCGCGCCCGCGAGGATGACCGCGGTGGCGTCGCGGGATCGCAGCTCGAACGCCGCGGCCTCGAGCACGGATCCGATTTCGATCGTCTGGCGCACGACGATCACGATCGTCGCGGCGACAACCGCGAGCGCGGCGATCCCTGACGGTCCGACGCTCGTCGTCGGCCGCGGCCGATCGCCGGCGCGTACGACTGCGGCCGCGCACGCGATCGCAATCGTCAGCGCGACGCTCGCCAGCGCCGCTTCGTCCAGCGCACGCGTCGCGCTGCGCTGAAACCACCAACTGGCCGGCACGGTGATCAACGCGGCGAGCCACGCGGCTCGCGCGATGAGCGTTCGGCTGCGTCGCCGACCGACCTGCGAACACCACACGCACGCGACCGCGACGGGAGCGAACGCCTGCAGGCCTTGCGACAGCGTGCGAAAGAACAGCGTCGACACGACGTCCAATAACCTGGCGCATCCTAGCACTAACGCGAACGAGCCGATCGAAGCGCGCGAAACTTCGCGCGATCGTCGTTGACACCCGTCGGTGGCTCTGTTACAAGATTTCAGTTTTTCAGCGAGGGGGGGCACGTGCAATTTCCCGTCGCCCGCATCGGCCGATCAGCCTGGCCGCTTGCGATCGCACTCCTCTCCTGCGCCGGCGATATCACGCTGCGCGCCCACGGCACCGAAGCCCGACGCGTCGTCGAGCTCGCGTGGACACGCGATCACATCACGCGAACGATCGCGGCCAACCGATCCGAACTCGGTCTCAACGGAAGCAAAGCGCCGGAAGACATGATGACCATCGATGGTCGCTCATGCGTCTTTGGCGATCTGTTCGTCTTCGACGTGGACGATAAGTACGCGTTCGACATCGACGAAGACGTCGACGTCACGGTGACCTACGCGCCCGATCGGACGCAGAGGTTCGCGGTCGCGTGGGACCGCAACGGCGGCGACGGCTACGGCGTGTCGAAGGAGATCGCGCCGGAAGCCGGCGCGCGTCTGCGCACGGCCACGCTCCGCCTCGATCGCGCGCGCTTCGCGGGCCTCGGCCTGCTGAACACGGATCTGGCCATCGGCGCGCGCGGCGGCATCGCGCTGTGCGACCTGACGGTCGCGCGCAGCGGCGCGACGAAGCCCACAGCCACGGCCGGACGGATTCACATCGAGCTGCAGGACGCGGGCACGCGCCAGGCCGTGCCGGCCCGCATCGGTCTCTACGACGCGAGCGGCCGCACGCCGCTGCCGTCCGAGCAGGCGCTGCTCGTCCATCGGTACGCCGACGAAACGCGGCTCGTGTGGGTGGCGCCGCGGCTGCTCTGGCCGTCGGCGAACCGTCAGGCGTTTTACGCGATCGGCAGCTACGACGCGCAAGTGCCCGCTGGTTCGTACGAGCTCGTCGTCACGAAAGGCCCCGAGTACCGCGCCGTCAAGCAGACAGTGCAGGTGCGGCCTGGCGACACGAGCCGCGTGACCGTGGCGCTGCAGCGCTACATCAACCAGCCCTCGCGCGGCTGGTACTCCGGCGACACGCACCTGCATTTGATGCGCGATCACGCGCAGGACCCCGCGGTGTGGGGCATGGTCGCGGCCGAGGACGTGCACGTCGGCAACCTCCTCGAGATGGGCAACATCGTCACGACGCATTTCCGCCAGCCGGCGTGGGGCAAAGCCGGACGCTATCTGCGCGATGGCCATCTCGTGGTCTCCGGACAGGAAGATCCGCGGACGACGGAGCGCGGGCACACGATTCATCACAACCTGCAGCGGCCGATTCACCTGCCGGCGTCGGACTTCTTCTCGTATCACAAGGTGTTCGAAGAGTCCAACACACAAGGCGGCGTCTCCGGCTACGCGCACATGGCGCAGATCTTCAACGGCCGCCGCGGCCTCGCGCTCGATGCGCCGTTCAACCTCGTTGATTTCATCGAGGTTCTGCAAGGCGGCCGGCTCGGCGTCGACAACTGGTACCCGTATCTCAACCTCGGTTTCAAGATCAGCCCGGCGGCGGGATCCGATTACCCCTACTACGGGCCATCGCTGCCCGGCGTCGAGCGGTATTACGTGAAGCTCGATGGGGCCTTCGACGCCGACGCGTGGTACGCGTCGTTCAAGGCCGGCCACGTCTTCGTCACGAACGGACCGATGCTCGACTTCACGATCAACGGCCGCGGGATGGGCGAGGAGATCCACGTCGCGCGCGGCGCGCGTCTCGATCTGACGGCCTCGGCGCAACTGAATCCGGATATCGACACGCCCGGCCAGCTCGACGTGATCGTCCACGGCGACGTCGTCGCCACCGAGCGCGGCGGACGAGGCGATCGCATCACGCTGCAGAAGCAGATCACTGCCGATCGCAGCATGTGGGTTGCCGTGCGCGCGAACGGTTCGCGGCAGGTGGCGCCGCAGTTCTGGAAGACGGCGGCGATCGCGGATCTCGTGCGCACCGAGCGGCAGATCCTGCAGGACCTGCTGACCGCACCGGTCGATCCGATGGGGGATCTCGAAGCGTGGGAGACCGTCAACGTGCTCGCGCCGCAGTGGGAGCGGCAGAAGTACTTGCTGCGGCCGCGCGTCGAGCAGGCGAACGCCAAATACGACGACATCCTGCGCCGCGCAGGGTCGCGGCGATCGTCAGCCGGGCAGGCACGGCTCGAAAGCATCGGTCTCGCCATCGCGGTCGGTATCGCGCTCGTGTTCGTGCGCGGCGGCGCGCGACGTCGTTAACCACATCCCAGGGCGATCGTCATCGGCCATTGAACGGAGGGATCGATGGGCACCGTTCGTACGCGCGTCCTCGCTGTTCTCATCCTTCTCGCAGCCGCCGCCCCCGCATGGGCGCAGGTCGAAGCCACAATCGTCGGTACGGTTACCGACGAATCGAAAGCCATCCTTCCTGGCGTCACGATTACGGCGACCGATCTCGCGATCGGGCGGCAGTTCACCGACCTGACGAACGCCCGCGGCGAATACCGGCTGGTGGGGCTGCAGGCGGGCAGGTACAGGCTGCAGGCCGAGCTCGCCGGCTTCGCGACCTCGATGCTGTCGGAAGTCGAACTGCTCGTCGGCCAGAACGCGACAATCACCTTCATGATGAAGGTGGCGACGATCCAGGAAGCCGTCACCGTGACGGCGGCCTCGCCGCTCGTCGATACGCGGCAGGCGCAGGTCTCGGGCAACGTCGATCGCCGGCAGATGGAGGAGCTCCCGATCAACGGGCGCAACTGGCTGCAGCTGTCGACGATGGTCAAGGGAATCACGGCGAATCAGATT
>QHWK01000343.1 GCA_003223775.1 Acidobacteriota bacterium | reverse complement strand
CGACGCGACGGCGGTCTCGTGCACGGCGCGCCAGCCGAAATCGATCACCTTCTCGGGATGGCCGAGCGCGAACCCGGCGGTGTTGCCGGTGTGGCCGGTGTCGGTCGACGCGGCCGCGTAGCCGCGGCGCACGGCCGCGGCCATCGCCGGCAGCGCGATCGAGCCGCTGAAGGCGCCGTTGCCGACCTCCTGGAACTTGCCGTTCCAGTTCGCGGCCGGGAGCCAGAGCTCCATCTTGATGTCGGAATCCGGCGACGGCGTCAGCGTCGCCGCCACGCGGCAGAGCGCGGGCAGCGTGTTGAACTCCGCGAGCGCGCCGGCGGCGACGCTCTGCGCGGAGGTGACGACGGCGTGCGGCACCGCGACGGTCGTCAGGCGTTCACATGCGAGCGCGGCAATCAGCAGGTAGGTCATTTGTACACCCGCTCGATCCTAGATCCGATGCGGCAGAGGATCTCGTACGGGATCGTCCCGATTTGCGCAGCCATTTCGCGGACGTCGAGGGCGTCGCCGTCCTGCGGTCCGATGATCACGACCTCGTCGCCCGGGGACACGTCGAGGCCGGTGACGTCGGCCATCAGCATGTCCATGCAGACCGAGCCGACGATCGGCGCGCGGCGGCCGCGAATCAGGACGGCGCCGCACCCGGCCAGCCGCAGATCGAGGCCGTCGGCGTACCCAGCCGGCACGATCGCGATCGTCGTCGGCCGCCCGGCATGGAACTTGACTCCGTAGCCGACGCCTTCGCCGGCACGCACGCCTTTCACCGCGACGATGCGGCTGCCGAGCGTCATGATCGGCGTGAGCGGGATGGCCGACGCGAGCGGCGGCGGCACGATGCCGTACAGCAGCAGCCCGGGACGCACGCGGTCGTACCACACGCGCGGGTCGCGAAGGAGCGCAGCGCTGTTGGCCGCATGCACGTACGGCGCGCCCTCTTTGCGTCCTTCGCGGTCTTCGCGATCTTTGCCCTCTTTGCGATCTTCGAGGAGCGCGTCGATCTCGTGGAGCGCGCGCTCGAAGCGGGCGCGCTGCTCCTCGAAGAGCGGCGACCCGGGATCGTCCGCCGTCGCAAAGTGCGTGTAGACCGCGGCAAGCTCGAGGTTCGGGCTCGCGAGCAGCTCCGGCAGTGTGCGGCGGATGTTGTCCGAGCGGAAGCCGAGCCGGTTCATCCCCGTATCGAGCTTCAGGTGATAGCGCACGGTCCGGCGGACGCGCGCGGCGGCGGCCTGCACGGCGCGCGCGGCGAACGGCGTCGAGATCGTCGGCGTCAGGCGGCAGTCGAAGAGGCCGTCGAGATCGCTGACGCTCAGCGCGCCGAAGACGAGGATGTCGGCGCGTACGCCGGCGGCGCGCAGCGCGTGCCCCTCCTCGATGTCGGCGCACGCGAGGAGATCGGCGCCGGCGTCCTCGAGCGCGCGCGCCACCTGCGGCGCGCCGTGGCCGTACGCGTTCGCCTTGACGACGGCAATCACGCCGGGCGCGCGCGGCGCGCGTCCGCGCGTCAGATGTTCGACGATGCGTCGGTAGTTCGACTGGAGCGCGGTGAGATCGACGCGCGCGACCGTCGGCCGGATCATCGCGGCGCGCGGCGCGGCACGCTACATTCTCCGCTGCCCGCCGCGAAAGGCATATCCCGCGAGGCCAAGCGCGATGAGCACGGTGACGACCGCTTCGCCCAGGTGCATCGCCGACGAGCCGGCCGTCGTCGCGATCGCGAGGAGCGCGCCGAAGGCGACGAGCACGAGAAGCGCTTTCACGTTGACGTACATGATCACCGCCGGCGACTACTGTACCACCGGCGCGCGATCCAGGATCGCGGTTCTCTCACGCGCCGCCGACGGCGAGGTTCTCGAAGCGCGTGAACTCGCGGATGAACGCGAGCCTGACGATGCCCGTCGGGCCGTTGCGCTGCTTGGCGATGATCAGCTCCGCGACGCCCTGCATCTCGCTCGGCGCCTGGCTCCTGTCGGCGTACATGTCCTCGCGGTAGATGAAGACGACGACGTCGGCGTCCTGCTCGAGGGCGCCCGATTCGCGCAGATCGGAGAGCTGGGGCCGGTGGTCCGATCGCGACTCGGGCGCGCGACTGAGCTGCGACAGCACCACGACTGGCACGCGCAGCTCCTTGGCGAGCCCCTTGAGCGATCGCGAGATCGAGGCGACCTCCAGCGTGCGGTTCTCGAAGCGGCCCCGCCCCTGCATCAGCTGGATGTAGTCGACGATCACCATGTGCAGCCCGTGCTCGGCGGCCAGCCGGCGGCACTTGGCGCGCATCTCGAGCACGCCGATCCCCGGCGAGTCGTCGATGAAGATCTTCGCCTCGCTCAGCGTGCCGATCGCCTGTGAGAGCTTGCCCCAGTCCCGATCGCCGAGGAAGCCGCCGCGCAGCCGGTGCGCGTCGATGCGCGCTTCGCCGGTGAGCATGCGCAGGAACAGCTGCTCCTTCGACATCTCGAGGCTGAAGATGCCGACCGTCATGTCGGTCCTGGTCCCGACGTGCTGCGCCATGTTCAGCACGAGGCTCGTCTTTCCCATCGACGGCCGCGCCGCGACGATCACGAGGTCCGAGGGCTGCAGGCCCGAGGTCATCTCGTCGAGGTCCGTGAAGCCGGTGGGCACGCCGGTGACGAGCTCCTTGCGCGCGTGCAGCTTCTCGATCGTGTCGAGGCTCGACTCGGCGAGATCGCGCAGCGAGACGAAGCCGTCGCGGACCTTGTCGTCGGCGATCGCGAAGATCGCGTGCTCGGCCTGATCGAGGATCACGTCGGCTTCCTCGCCGCCCTCGTAGGCGTTGGCGAGAATCTTGTTCGCCGAGAAGATCAGGCTGCGAAGAGTGGCCTTCTCCTTGATGATGCGCGCGTAGTGCTCGACGTTGGTCGAGCGCGGGACGCCGTCGACGAGTGCGGCGATGTAGGCGGGCCCGCCGACCTCGTCGATCTCGCCCGCGCGGCCCAGCTCCTCCTTCAGCGTGACGAGATCGATCGCGTCGCCGCGCTCGGAGAGCTTCACCATCTTGTCGAAGATCCGGCGGTGGGCGTCGCGGAAGAAATCCCCCGCGTCGATCACTTCGGCGGCGAGGTTGAACGCGTCGTTGTGGAGCAGAATCGCGCCGAGGACCGATCGCTCGGCTTCGAGGTTGTGCGGAAGTGTGCGATCGGAGGCGAGGACGTCTGCCATCGAGGTCGACGGAGACGCGGAGTGTACAAAAAAAGATCGGAGTCTGGGCAACGCCCAAAACTCCGATCGGCGCGCGTTACTTTTTCGCTCGTTCCGGCTCGCCTTCGGCGACGACGCGGACCTTCAGCGGCACGATCACGTCGCGGTGCAGGCGAACGGGCACCTCGAACTCGCCGAGCTTCTTGATCGGGTCGGGCAGGTTCAGCCGCCGCTTCTCGATGTCGAACCCTTTCGCGGCGAGCGCGTCGGCGATGTCGCCCGAGGTCACCGATCCGTACAGCGCTTCGGTCTCGCCGACCTTGCGCGAGATCTCGACGTCGACGGTCCTCAGCCGCGCGGCGACCGCGTCGGCGACGTGCTTCTCCTCGAGCTCCTTCGCGTCGAACTTCACGCGCTCGCGCTCGATCTGCTTCTTGTTGCCCTCGGTGGCGACGAGCGCCAGCTTGCGCGGCAGCAGGTAGTTGCGCGCGTAGCCGTCGGCGACCTTCACGATCTCGCCGCGGCGCCCCAGGTTGTCGACGTGCTCACGAAGAATGACTTCCATGATGGTCCTCACGGATGAGAACGCCGAGGAGGCAAAGCGCGCGAAGACGCAAAGCCTCGCTTCTGCGCCTTTGCGCTCCGCGGGCGCCTTTGCGCTCCGCGGCCTCTGCCTTCTCTGCGCCTCAGTCTGTCACGTACGGGATCAACGCGATCTGCCGCGCGCGCTTGATCGCGGTCTGCAGCTTGCGCTGGTGCATCGCGCAGGTGCCCGAGATCCGGCGTGGCAGGATCTTGCCGCGCTCGGGCACGAACGGGCCGATGAGCTTCACGTCCTTGTAGTTGATGTCGTCGATCTTGTCCGCGCAGAACTTGCAGACCTTGCGCCGGCGGAACAGCGTGCGGCGCTGCCCCTTTTCCTTGTCCCCCGGCTTCTTGTCGCCCCCGCGGCCGCGGCCGCCGCCTGATCGTCCTTGTCCGAAAGGCATCTAGACCTCCCCTGCGTCGAAGCGATCGTCTTCGGACTCGTCGCCGTCGGCGGCGTGCCGACCTTCGCCCGGCTGCCGCTGCGGCGGGAGCCCGCGCTTCACGCGGCGGCGCTCCGACTCGGTGCGGCGCTTGGTCTGCGTCCGCTCGACGACCTTCTTCTCCTCGTCCACGCGGACGATCATGTGGCGGATCACCTGATCCATCACCTTCAGCCGCCGATCGAGCTCCTTCATCAGCTCGCCGGTGCCGTTGATCACGTCGAGGACGTAGACGCCTTCCTTGTTGTGGCCGATCTCGTAGGCCAGCCTCTTGCGGCCCCAGTTGTCGGTTTTTTCGATCTTCCCGTTCAAGCGCGACACGACAGCTTCGACCTGCCCGTGCAGATCGGTCACCTGCTGTTCGGTCGTGTCAGGAGGGAGGATGTAGACGAGCTCGTACTGTCGATCTGCCATTCGTGCGCTCCTCATGGACCGTCACATCGCGGAGTGACGGGCCACCTTTCGGTGGCAAGGTTAACGTCTCAAAGACGCTATTCCGTAGTTGCCGGATCGCCGCCGTTGAACGCGTTCATCACCGCCGCGATCCCCGACGCAATGAACATCTCCGCCGCGTCGGCCGCGCGCTGCGTCATGCGCTCGACCTCGGCCGCCTCGCTCTTGTCGAACTTCGCCAGCACGTGATCGGCCATGTCGCGCTGCCCGTCGCCACGCCCGACGCCGATGCGCAGCCGCGAGACGTCCTCGCCGAGGTGCGCGATGACGGACTTGAGACCGTTGTGGCCGCCCGCCGATCCGCGCGCGCGCGCGCGCAGCTTGCCGAGCGGCAGGTGCACCTCGTCGACGACCACCAGCAGATCGCCGACGTCGATCTTGAAGTAGCGCACCAGCTCGCCGAGTGCCTGGCCGCTGTGGTTCATGTAGGTCAGCGGCTTGACGAGCAGCGTGTCCGCCGCCCGCCATTTCGCGACGAGCGCCTCGGCGGGCGCCGACTCGAACCCGATCGACGCGCGCCGCGCGAGCTCGTCGATCACCTCGAAGCCCACGTTGTGCCGCGTCGCCTTGTACTTCGGGCCGGGGTTGCCGAGGCCCGCGACCAGCTTCACTACTTCTTCTTTTCTTCCTTCTTCTTTTCTTCCTTTTTCTCGCCCTCTTCCTCTTCCTTCTTGCCCTTCTTGATCACTTCGGGCTCGGCGGGCGCGGCAGGCGCGGCCGCCGCGGCCTCCGCCGGCGCCGGCGCCTCCTCGGCCTTCGGCATGATCACGTGCACGAGCATCATGTCGGGATCGCTCACGGCCTTCCACTTCGGGCTGGCCGGCAGCTCGCGCACGCGGATGCCCTGGTGCAGCATCAGCTCGCTGACGTCGATCTCGACGTTCTCGGGAATGTCGGCGGGGAGACATTCGATCTCGATCTCGCGGCGGATGAACTCGAGGATGCCGCCCTGCTGCTTGACGCCCTTGGGCTCGCCCTTGAGGAGGATCGGCACCGTGACCGTGATCGCCTTGTCCATGGCGACGGCGTAGAAGTCGGCGTGCAGCAGCTTGTCCATCGCGACGCGGTAGAAGTCCGCGTGCAGCACTTCGTGCGTGATCGGATCGAGCTGGAAGTCCTTCACGAGCACGCGCGTGTCGCCCGCGCCCGCGAGCTTCAGCGAGATCAGCGTGTTCTGCCCCGACTCCGAATGGAGGATCTTCAGCAGCTCCTTGGGCGACACGGCAATCGGGTTCGCGCCGCCGCCGGC